>MGZZ01000151.1:0-9389 GCA_001802795.1 Ignavibacteria bacterium GWC2_36_12
ACCTTCTGCAATAATTATTCACGACCTTTCTTTTGTTTCCCATCCGCAGTTTTATTCTAAAGGTTTTGCATTTTTTTATAAATACCAATTGAAAGAAACTCTTAAAAATAGCCCGTTAATATTAACTATCAGCGAATATTCCAGGAAAACCATCAGTGAATACCTGGATATAAATATTGAAAAAATCCGTCTGCTTCAGGCATACTCTTCTTCTGATGGAGAAATAAACTGCAATCAAAGTAAAGACAAATATCTTTTATTTGTTGGTCACATCGAGCCAAGAAAGAATCTTTACTTTTTAATAAAAACTTTTCTTAAATGGAAAGAGATAACGGGGGTTGATTTGAAACTAATTATTGCCGGTGAATTGTGGATAAAAAATGAAGATACAATGAAAATTCTTTATGAATTCAGAAATCATACTGATGTAGAATTTAAAGGCTATGTAGAAGAACCTGAACTTAGCAGGCTTTATAGAAACGCTTCCGGTTTTGTACATACCAGTTTTGTTGAAGGATTTTGTCTTCCCGTACTCGAAGCAATGCACAATAAGCTCCCGATAATATGTTCTTCCAACACAGCAGCGGAAGAAATATCTGCTCCATACTCCATTACAATTGATCCGTGGAATGATAAAAGCATGCTCGAAGGATTAGACAGGCTTTATCAAATTATATCTGCCAAAGAAAAAATCAATTATGAAATAAAATATTCCTCTTCCCTTATGAAAAGCCAGCTTGTTGAAGTTATTGATATTCTGAAATCAAAAATCAAAAGCAGAGTTTCAGTTTCAATGCCGTCAGTAAAAAATAAGGAGGAAGCTATTGAGAAAACTCTGCTTTATTCGGGACTTTTCAACTCGGGAATAAAAAAAGAACACCTTCACAAATCAATCTTTGATGTTGAAATTAATAAAGATGATTTAGAATCACTCTTGCTGAAACTTTATATAGAAAACAAGATATATTTTAAGGATGATACTATTTTTCTCAACAATAATTCTTCATTTTATAAAAAGCCTCCGGCAGGAATTGTTAAGTCAAAAAATAAAAAGTCCATAAAGCTTATGAATTTCATTCCGTTTATTTCTTCTATATCATTTAGCGGCGGCACTGCTCACTACGGCTATGAAAACCATGATGATATTGACTTATTCATAATTACAAAACCAAATGCACTCTACATAGTTTATGCACTTATTCATGTTTTATCACTCCTGTTAAGAGTGAGAAAAGAATTGTGTGCTAATTATTTAATTGATGAACGGGGAATGGAAATAAAATATCCCCACGATTTTTACACTGCTCACCAGATTATTTCTTTAAAAGCCTTTAAGAACGAAAATATTCTTAACCGCTTTTTTGATAATAATACCTGGATTCAAAAATATTTTCCCAATTTTTTCTGGAAAGAAGCAGAAATGAAAAATAGCGTGGCGAAAAATTTATTTCTTGTTCCAATAAACAAATCTCTTAAAATTTTATACCGCTTTATTTATAGAAAGCAATTAGCAAAAAATCAAAATAAGACTTCATTAAAGCTGGAAGAGCATTTTATCAAGCTTCACACAAATGATCACAGGCAGAGAATTACAGAAGAATTCTATAACTCGTGGAAAAATTATAAAGCGAGAACCACCAGTCATTCTTATGCCAGTCAGCTTAAAGAGAAGGCTGTAGTATAATGAAAATATTAATCGGGCAATCATATTTCAGAATACTGGATCCAAAAGAGCTGGAAAGAAAAATGCCTTATCCGCCTTTGGGAACATTGTATGCAGCAACGATCCTTAGAGACTTAAATCACGAAATAATATTTTTTGATTCAATGATGAGTAAAAATCCTGATGAATTTCTCCTGCAAATTGAAAAAGAAAAACCTGATCTTCTTCTTTTGTATGATGATGAATTTAATTACCTGACAAAAATGTGTCTTTCCAGGATGAGAGAGAAAGCAATTGAGTTTATAAAAAAAGGAAAAACCCATCACATTCCGGTTGTTGTTTACAGTTCAGATGCCACAGATTTTCCACAATCATATCTGTGTGAAGGGTGCGATGCAATTATTTATGGGGAAGGAGAAGAAACATTAAAGGAAGTCGTTGCCTCTTTAAGGAATAATTCCTTTGATTTAGACAAGTTTCAAATCGACGGATTAAAATTTTTACAAAATGGTTCTGTCCATGTTACACCAAAAAGAAAATTACTTGAAAACCTGAACAGCCTTGCCGATCCTGATTATTCATTTATTGATATGAATGAATACAGAAACGAATGGTTGAATAATCATGGCTTTTTTTCAACAAACATTTCAACAACTAGAGGATGCCCGTACAGATGCAACTGGTGTGCAAAGCCTATTTACGGACAGACCTATGACTCAATCACGCCTAATAGAGTTGTCAACCAAATTAAAAATTTTGTAGAAAAATATTCCGTTCAACATTTATGGATAACAGATGATATTTTCGGATTAAAGCCTGGCTGGATAAAGGAATTTTCTGCTGAATTAAAAAAGAGCAACATAAAAATAAAATACAAATGCCTCACCCGCCCCGATCTTCTTTTACGAGGAAATACTATAAACGACCTGAAAGAATCGGGATGCAAAGATATATGGATTGGAGCTGAGTCAGGAAGTCAAAAAATTCTCGATGCAATGGATAAAGGAACGACAGTTAAACAGATTTATGAAGCATCAAAGAAAGTCAAGGAAGCGGGAATGGACATTTCATTTTTTATTCAATTTGGATACACCGGAGAAACAAGGGAAGACATTAATCTTACAAGAAAAATGATTCGTGATTGTCTCCCTTCGGATATCGGTATTTCGGTTTCTTATCCTTTACCCGGGACATTATTTTATGAAAGAGTTAAAAATAAGTTGCGTGAAAAAACAAACTGGGAAGATTCCGATGACCTGGACCCGATGCTGAGAGGAGTTTATGAAAGAAACTTTTATAAAATACTTCATCGTTTTGTACACACCGAATACAGGATTTTTAAAATCCTAAGAAATAAAAGATGGAAAAAGGTTCACTACTTCCTTTTCTATCTTGTTAAAATGATTTTCTTGAAAATAAAAATGAGCCGGTTTCTTAAAGAAGAAAAACTTAGTAGCAGTAATTCAATATTAGTTGATTTGAAAAACATAGATACATAGAACACATAAAAGCTTCGTGTATTATGTTCTTATGTAATTAAAAAGACGTAAAGATAATGACTCACTCTGAAATTGAAAAAATAAACGTCGGCTTTGGAAACATGGCTGACGAGTATGATGCTATGCAGGATACGAATATTCCCGTAAAAAAAATGCGGGAGAAATTTTATACAAAAGTTGAATCATTTGTTAAGTCGCCTGCAACTGTACTTGAGCTTAACTGCGGAACAGGCATCGATGCTTTTTATTTTGCTGATGCAGGATATAGTGTAACAGCAACAGATATTTCCGATAAAATGCTGATGAATGCAAGGAGTAAAGGCACACTTAAAAATCTTTCTTTTCAAAAATTAAATTTGGCAGAGTTAAATAAGATTGAAGACAGGTTTGATCTTGTAATCTCGAATCTTGGCGGGATAAATTGCCTGAGTGATCTTTCAAAGCTAAGCAGAGACGTTTATGAGTTACTAAACCCAAAAGGATATTTTATTGTTTCAGTTATGCCGCAATTTTGTCTCTGGGAGTTTGCATTAATTTTCAAGGGAGAGTTTAAAAGAGCTTTAAGAAGATTAAAAAGAGATGGTGTTATAGCCAACGTGGGAAGAGAAAAAATATTTGTTAAGTATTATTCCCCTAAAAAATTTTATGACTATTTTAAGAGCAATTTTGATTTGATTGAAATAACAGGATTACGGATCTTCGCTCCACCGCAACCTGCTTCAAACTGGTATCAGAAACATCCTTCAATAACAAAGTTACTCGATTTTATTGATGATAAAATTGAATCTTTTTACTTCTCGTGTTTCATTGGTGACTACTACATTGCTGTTTTGCAAAAAGTTAAATAATCACTTTTTTTATGAAAAAGATTCTTATACTTTCTTTAATTCTCGTCAGCTTGTTCCTTTTTATTTTTCTTTTCAAATCGGAAATCTATAGAATATCAGGCAAGGCAGATTTAACAGATGCTCAAAAGAAAGAATTGTACAATCTTGCACTACGGGCTAAAAATTATGGAGATCTGCCAATCTCTTCTCTTCTTTTGTACAATAATAAAATTATTGGGGGAGGATATAACACTGTTACAAAAGAGTCCGACATTTGCGGACACGCAGAAATTAACGCTTTAAGAGATGCAATAAATAAAACAGGTTTAAGTGCATTTATGAAGCTGGACAGTAACGAATTAAAAATTATCTCAACACTTGAACCTTGTGAAATGTGCAAAGGGATTTTACTTCATTACAATATAAGAGATGTACAATTCATAAAAGATAAATCTCTTTTTTCAAACTTAAACCGCAATTATAATGAGTTCCGTTACCAGTTAAACAAGCAACAGATCTCCTCACTGGGGCTGCTCGATTCCTTATCCAAACTTCATCCGGATTATTAAAAGAATGTCACCCGGAATTTTGTTTCAGAATCTTCTTTGGCTTTACGAAAGGGAGAATAAAGGTGAGAGCTTTGTTCTTAAATTACCGGACCCTTCCTGGAACTTTTCTCAATTATTTCCTGGGCAAGATTAAGATAGGCTAATGAACCTTTAGCTTTTGCACTAAAGAGAATTGTAGGCTTTCCAAAAAACTCGGATTCAGTTATTGCAACATTCTTCGGAATTACAGTTTTGAAAATATACTCACCAAAATTTTTATGTAGCTCCTCGTTTGTCATATTCTGCGCTTTTGTGTTGGATTCATACATAGTAAGAAGTATTCCCTCGATCTTTAGCCTTGCGTTAACCGTATTCCTCATCGAGTTAATATAGTTTATCATTCTTTTTAAAGCAGAGAGCGAAAACTTCCCCGCTTTAATAGGTATCACGATTGAATTGGCTGCAGCAAGTGCTATTGTTGTTAAGCCTTTTATATAATGAGGACAATCAATAATTATGTATTCGTAACTACTTAGCTCTTCAAGTGAAAGAATATTATTAAAAAGATAGGTGTTACGCGTAAGCCTTTCCAATCTTTCTTCTGCTTCGTTAGTATCAACATTAGAAGGGATAAAATCGAGATTCGGTAATTCTGTTTTGTGTATAACCTGTGCAACTGATTTTGTATAACTGAAAACATTAAAGATATCTCCCTTTATTTTATCAGGGGTAAAACCCATATAGACTGTACACGAACCTGAGGGATCAAAATCAATTAGTAGTGTTTTTTTCTCTGCAACGGCTAGACTTGCTGCAAGGTTCACCGCAGTGGTGGTTTTCCCAACTCCCCCTTTCGGTACGGCAACAGCAATAATCTTTTTCATTATTTTGTGTTTTTAGTAAATGCCCCATTTCTGTTATGTTATATTTATTTCAAAAAAATAATAAGTAAATACGTTCAAACCCTATCTCCTCTTATGGAATATATAGCATAATGCCCTATTCAGGCAAGAGGGAAGCAACAAATAAACCTTGAGCCTTTATACAGTTCACTTTCTATTTTCAACGTTCCGTTATTTTTTTCAATAAAATCTTTTACCAAAACTACACCTAATCCTGTGCCATATTCTCTTTCTGTACCGGGCGTAGAAAACATTTCCCCTTTAAGAATTTTTTGCATGTTTACTTCACTAATCCCGGTTCCTTTATCTTCTACCGTAAATTCTATTTCATCTTTACCATCAGAGTTCACTATTTTTTTTGCCGACAGACTAACATCGCCACCTTTATCAGTAAACTTAATTGCATTAGATAAAAGATTCTGAATGATTGAATTTAACATATCTTCGTCAGCATTAATATAAATGCCCGGTTCAACATCTTTAAAAATATTTATTTCTTTCTTTACAATATTACCCTTCAGTAATTTAATACTGTTATTTATAACTTTTTCTACATCAAGTTTTTCTGCTCTGAACTCTATTCTTCCCATCTGGAATCTTGAATACTGAAGAAGATTATTTGTCATACCGTATAAATTTTGAGAAGCTTCATAAATAACGTTGAGATATTCTCTAATCTCATCATCGGTAAGCGAGTCGTATTCTCCTGTGAGTATCTCGGAAAAACCTAACAGGGAATTAAAGGGACTTCTTAAATCGTGGGATATTAATGAGAAGAGTTTATCTTTTGATGTATTAAGTTCACTAAGATTGTCAATAAGTTTCTCCCTTTCCTGTTCAACTCTTTTTCTTTCTATAGCCATAGAAACAGGATGGGAAATTGCCTCTAAAATTTCTTTGTGTTTTTCAGTAAACGTACTCTCAACTTCATAATCCTGAACGGCAAGTACGCCGATTGTGTTGCCTTTGATTTTAAGCGGTACTCCAAGCCATATTTCGGACTGAGTACCGATTAATTCTGTTTCACCTTTGGATGCCAATTCCTGGTCTATTGCTTTGTTTATTAACTCTGCCCTGCCTTTACGTATTACATATTCAGTCAAACCATTTCCAAAGCTTTTAGGCGAATTATCAGTATCATACTTATCAATAAAATAAGGGAAGGTGATCATATTGTTTTCTTTATCGTGAAGAGCTATATAAAAATTATCCACGGACATCAGTTCGGAAACGGAGTCATGAATAAACTTGAAAAGTTCATCCAGATTCCTTTCTGTATTAGCAGCCTGCAGTATTTGAGAAATGATTTTCTGAATATTTTCTTCTTTTTTCTTTTCGGTTATATCCTGACCAGATGCAATAATAGAGATTAGCTGCCCATCCTCATCCTTTATTATTGTTCTCTGCCAACTTAAGATACATTCACCGGAATGATCAACACATTTTATTTCACATTTTATATCTTGCTCTGAAGCCGGATCTAAAAATTTCTTAAACAGGAGTATAGATTCATCTTTAATATTTCCTCTCAGCAGGTTTTCATAATTTTTCCCGATAATATCTTTAACCCCGAAAACTTCAAATCCCTTTTCATTCAGAAGAATTACGTTTCTGTTTTTATCAAGCATCAGGAATATTACATCGGAAAGTTTAAGTATGGCTTCGAGTCTTGTTTTGTCATCAATTAGTTTATCCAACTTTTCCTTAAACTCGGATATATCTCTTAAAACACCGATGCTATAAATCCTCTTCCCGTTTTTATCCAGCTTTGTAAAAGCATTATCTTCAATCCACCTGTGTTGTCCATCTTTTCTTTCAATCAAATAAGTTGCACTAAATTCCTCAACAGCCTCACTATTTTCATTATATTCTGTGCGAAAAGTATTTTTCTTACCTGAGATTACCTTCTTAACAATGCTTTTAAAGCCCTTCGAATTAAACTCTTCAATTGAATAACCTGCAAGATTATTTATATCACTGCTCATATATTGATATCTACCGGTATTCTGATCAAATAAGTAAATAACCTTATTATTTTCATTAAAGGAAGGAATTTCTTTATAAATTTCCGGGGTACGACTATTTGTTTCTTCTTTTTTCGGCATTCTGAACAGTATAATTAGCTAAGCAAAAAACGGTCTTTTGATAATTAAAGATAACTAAAACGTTCTTAAATCTCTAAAAAATATATTAAAACAATCATGATGTAAAATCCATCTATTTGAAAATTTTATTGCTTTTGTTAAGCAATAAGCTTATTTTTATGTAGATTAAATCTAAATAATATTCAAAGATTTGGTATGGTAATGAATATGAAAAAAGCTTCTGAATTGCAATATGGTGAGAAAGGTAAAATAGATAAAATAGATTTTTCTCATCCTTCATCTCAAAGAATAATTGAAATAGGTTTTACACCAGGACAGGAAATTGAGCTAATCAATAAATCATTTTTTAATGATCCTTTAGCTTTTTCAGTCCGCGGCTCTCTTGTAGCAATCAGGAAAAATGAGGCTGATTGTATTAGTGTTTCATGAATCTACAGGAAGTTGAAACTGTCCCGCTAATTACGGTAGTTGGTCCACCCAACTCCGGAAAAACTACTCTCTTCAATTACCTAAGCGGAAAAAATTATAAAACCGTCAACTATCCGGGCGCTACTGTTGAATATAGTGTTGCACATCTGCAAAAAAAATTTAACGTAAAGGCAAATGTAATTGATTCACCGGGGATAATAAGCCTTTCTGCAAGTTCACCGGATGAAAAAGTTTCGGTAGATGCTTTATTTGACCATCCTGTGTTCGGCTTCCCCGATCTAATGGTAGTGACTGTAGACTCAAGCCAGCTTTCCCGGCATCTATTGTTAGTAAAACAATTATTGAATTCAGGATTCAGGCTTATAGTTGCTTTGACTATGAATGACCTGTTAAAGAAGAAAAAATTAGGTTTATCACTCGTAAAACTTAAGATGGCTTTAAATTGTGAAATAATTCAGATTGATGGAAGAACGGGTGAAGGGATTAATAATCTTCTGAGAGTAATAGAAGAGGAACTTGAGCAAATAAAAATATCAGGTAAAGACCCCGGGAATATATCTATCACTAAAATTGATCGTGATTCACTCTTGTCACTTTACAAAGAAATTGAAGAGATCGAAAGAGATGTTGTATATGAAATCCCGTCAAACGGCAATGGATTTAACCTTGAGGCAGCAAATTCCCAGCTTAAACTAGTTGTCGAAACCTCGGGCGGGATAACAAATAAAGTAGATTCAGCAACTTTGAAAATTGATAAGTTACTTTTACACAAAATATGGGGACCGGTATTATTCTTAATTATTATGTCGGCTACCTTTACATCAATTTTCTGGCTGGCACAACCGATAATGAATTTAATTGACGATTTCTTTGGGTTTTTATCTTCTGAATCTGCAGCTCTTCTGGGAAACAACCTCTTCTCAGATTTTATTTCTACAGGCATAATTAGCGGAACGGGCTCAGTTCTAATTTTTCTTCCACAGATTTTAATTCTTTTCCTGTTACTGGGATTTCTTGAAGATACAGGTTATTTAGCTCGCGGAGCAATGTTAGTTGACAAACCTCTTTCAAAAATTGGACTAAACGGGAAATCATTTGTCCCGATGCTTTCGGGGTTTGCATGCGCAATTCCTGCTATGATGGCAACACGAACAATACCGAATAAGAGAGAAAGATTTCTAACAATATTTATTCTTCCTTTAATGAGCTGCAGTGCAAGACTGCCGGTTTATGCTTTACTTATCGCATTTTTATTACCCGCTGAAAAGTCCTGGCTGGGTGGAATTTTTCTTGCGGTTATTTACATCTTCAGCATAACGAGCTCAATAATCGTAGCCAGCATAATAAACAAGTTCAAACACAAGATTGTAAAAGAAGAGGATAATTCTTCTTTCATTCTCGAGCTCCCTGCTTACA
>MGZZ01000151.1:9397-15108 GCA_001802795.1 Ignavibacteria bacterium GWC2_36_12
AAGCTTTCTTTCATCTTTGTCAACTCTTATATGAATGCAAAAATTTATCTGAAGAAAGCAGGACCAATTATTTTAGCTTTTTCAATAATACTCTGGTTCCTTACATATTTCCCGAACACAAATCCAACCGTTGAAACTAATAACTTATCAAGTGAAGAAATCACACAGGCAAAAGAAATAGAAAGGCTATCAACCTCTTATGCATCGGATTTAGGAAAATTAATTCAGCCGGTAATGACTCCCTTGGGAATGGATTGGAGAGTCGGCGTATCTTTAATTTCTGCTTTTGCCGCCCGCGAGGTATTTGTAAGCTCACTGGCTTTGATTTTCAAAGTAACAGATGAAAATGATACCTTCCAGCAATCAATGATACAATCGATGAGAGAAGCCACAATCGGTGAAACAAATCAAAAGTTATTTACTGCTGCAACAATAACAGGTTTAATTGTCTTTTTTGTCTTTGCTATGCAATGCCTCTCAACCGTTGCAGTTTCAAAAAAAGAGACCGGTGGCTGGAGAATACCTCTTTTACAAATAATTATTTTTACCTCTTTAGCTTACCTTCTAACATTCATCACTGTTAACGGGCTACGTATCATAGGGATTAGCTGAAATCTTCCAGGATAATCATGATTCTTGATATTAACACAAACCCGTTTTATTTTTACATAGAAATCATTTATCAGGATTGCCTAAAAATTGAAACACCCTCAAGCTTCCGAAATTTTCAGAATTTTCTTAAAAGGGGAGAAAAACAGAATAACCCCGGAAAGATTTGAAGTAATGGATGCGGCTCTCGATTACGAAGGTCACTTTGGTGCAGATGATCTTTATATTTTAATGAAGAACAATCACTCGAGAGTTTCCCGCGCTACAGTTTATAAAACATTGGAACTTCTTGTTCAGTGCGATTTGTTAAGTAAAAGAAATTTCGGCGAAAATATAACAAGGTATGAAAGCAACTATAAAAGACAGAGCCACGACCATTTGATTTGTGTAGACTGCGGACGAATTGTAGAATTTGTTGACCAGCATATTAAAAAACTCCCTGAACAGATAAGCGACCGTTTGGGTTTTGTATTTGAGAGTTATTCCTTTAACATTTTTGCTCGCTGCAAGAACCCTAAGAACTGTAAATACTTTAAAGAACAAACCTTTTAATTAGAGTTATATGTTAGCGCAAAGATACCCTTTAGTTTGGCAGAAGAATAATTTTTACATTAAAATCTTTTGCTCTATACCAAATATTGCAACAGGTATACTAATTAAAGCCGGCAGTAATCTTTTTGTTGTAGACCCCGGCGACGGTATTTTAAGAGATTTAAATAAAGAGGTCGGAACAGATAAAATTCTTAGTATACCAGATCTTTTTATAACGCACGGTCATCACGATCACGTTGGCGGAGTCTGGGCTTTGTTAACTTATATGCGGGTTATGAATAGAAAAGCACCTCTGTCAATTCACTATCCCAAAGGTTGTGTAGAGATAGAGAGTATTCATAATGCTTTCAACAAAGTGTATTCCAAAACTTTGCCCTATAAAATCCTGTTAAAGAAAATCAGCAAGCATGTAAATTTCAAAAGCAAAGATGTAACTATTCGCCCCTTCCCTGTTATCCATAAAGAATATTTACACGACGGTGTTACAACAAGACAGGTTCCTTCTTTAGGATATAAATTTACATACGGTGGATTAAAAATCTGTTATGGAGGCGATACAGCTTATTGCGAAACTCTTGTTCAACAAGCTAAAGGTTCAGATCTTGCAATAATAGAAGCCGGGCACGACGAAGATACACCCGACGAAATGCACATGACGTTAAATGAAGCAAAATCAATCGGTGAATCCGCAAAAGAATATTTTCTTGTTCATGTTCCCGAATGATTTTAATTACTCATCTTACAACACAAAATATTTTTTTATGAAATCAAATACTCTTTTTTTGTTTATCACTTTATTTGGAATTTCTTTTTCCCCTTTTTCTTATTCACAGGATAACAACGATCCCTTCAGACTTCAGGGAGAAAAAAGATTAAAAAATATAAAGATGCTTACAGAAGCCGGCGAAAATGCTGAGGCTTATCTCTCATTTGATGAAAAGAAATTAATTTTCCAAACTACTTTCGGTAGCCTTCAATGCGACCAAATATTTACTATGAATATTGATGGCTCTGAGCAAAAGATGGTTTCAACAGGCTTCGGAAGAACAACCTGCTCATATTTTTTACCCGGAGATACAGCAATTATTTATGCATCGACTCATCTTGTAGATAAAGATTGTCCTCCCCCGCCTGATCGCTCAAAGGGTTATGTATGGAAGCTGTATGAAACATTTGACATTTTTATGGCTAAACCTGATGGAAGCAATCTAAGACAAATAACAAACGCCTACGGCTATGATGCCGAAGCCACTGTTTCACCAAAAGGAGATAAAATTGTTTTTACTTCCACGCGTGACGGCGATCCTGAAATTTACCTTATGGATATTGACGGAAGTAATCAAATAAGACTTACATTTGAAAAAGGATATGACGGCGGACCTTTCTTTTCTTTAGACGGTTCAAAGATTGTGTTCAGGGCAAGCAGACCAAAAACAGAGGAAGAACTAAAAGATTATAATGATCTTGTTGAGAATGGTCTTGTGCGTCCCACGGCATTAGAGATTTATACGATGAATTCAGATGGTTCCAACATAAAGCAGGTAACTAACTTCGGCAGAGCAAGCTTTGCCCCGTTCTTTCATCCTGATGGAAAAAGAATAATCTTCGCATCCAATATCAATAGTAAAACAGGAAGAGATTTCGATCTTTACATTATAAATACAGATGGAACCGGATTGGAACAAATTACTTTTAACGAAACTTTCGATGGATTTCCTATGTTCACAAGAGACGGAAAGAAACTAATATTTGCTTCAAACAGGTTTAACAAAAAAGAAGGCGATACAAATATTTTTACTGCTGATTGGGTTGAGCAATAGTTCAAGATCAAGAGTAAGTTTAATATAATTTTTCTTAAAACAAATGTTTAAACAGTATAACGAATATGAAAAAAATCATTCCTTTATTTTTTATATCTATATTGCCCTTTAGTGGATTTTGCCAGGGCGAAAATGAAAACAATCCTGATATCACAAGTAACGAAATAAAATCACATATAAAATACCTTGCTTCCGACGAACTAAAAGGAAGGTTCACAGGCTCAGAAGAGTGCTACACTGCTGCCGAATATATTCAAAAAGAGTTTAGTAATTATGGTCTGGTTCCTTTATTTGATGATAGTTACATACAACCATTTTCGTTTATATCCGGTGTTGAATTATCGGGTGAAAATTATCTCGAATTTAATATCAATAATGAAAAATTAATACTAAACATTTCTGAAGAATATGTTAACGCTTCTTTCTCCGGTAATGTTAATGTTGAAAGCAACCTGGTTTTTGCCGGGTATGGGTTATCAACACCTTCGCTTAATTATGATGATTACGAAAATATAGACGTAAAAGATAAAATAGTTTTGGTACTGAGATATAACCCTGAATACGATAATCCGCATTCACAGTTTGACGAATATTCTTCATTCAGACAAAAGACAACAGTTGCCAGAGAAAAAGGAGCATCGGGTATAATTTTCGTCAATGGCTTTTATCCAAAGGATGATGAAGATAAACTTATGGATTTTAAGTATGACAGGGCAAGTGCTGTTACAGATATTGGCGCTGTTCATATTAAAAGGAATTTTGCAGATAGTCTCTTTAAATCGCAGGGTCTCGATCTTGCCGAATACCAGAAAATTATGTCTGACTCTTTAAGACCTGCTTCATTTGTATTTAAGAATATTAAAGTTAAAATGAAGACGAGTGTAAAGGAAATTCAAAATACAAGCTGGAACGTTGCCGGCTACTTAGAAGGGAATGATCCGAAATTAAAATATGAGTATATAGTTATCGGTGCTCACTTCGATCATCTCGGTATGGGAGAAGTCGGTTCGTTATTTAGGGGCGATGAGCCTCAAATTCACAATGGAGCAGATGATAATGCATCCGGCACAACAGGTGTGCTTGAACTTGCAGAGAAATTTGCAAACGAAAAAGACAAACTGAAAAGAAGTATTATTTTTATTACTTTTTCCGGTGAAGAACTTGGTTTACTTGGTTCTGCATATTTTGTAGAGAATTCCCCCGTCCCCATGGCAACTGTAAGCACTATGATAAATATGGATATGATAGGAAGACTAAATGAAAAAGATGAATTAATTGTTTATGGAGCAGGAACATCTTCAGGATGGAAAAATCTTTTGGATTCAGCCAACACTTACAACTTTAATCTTACTTTTCAAGACGATGGGTACGGACCGAGCGATCATTCTTCTTTTTACGGAAAAAATATTCCTGTTTTGTTTTTCTTCACAGGCACTCATCCCGATTACCACAGACCAAGCGATGATACAGATAAAATTAATACAGCCGACGAAGAAAAAGTCATTAAATACGTTTATGATATTGCTTTTAACATCGATACCACCGTGGGAAAACCGGACTATGTTAATGTTCCGAGGAAAGATACAGGAAGGGCAACGGGCTGGAAAGTTTACGTAGGAACAATTCCTGATTACGCTGCTAATGTAGAAGGTCTTAAATTATCAGGAGTAAATGAAGGAAGCCCCGCTCAAAAAGGCGGACTACAAGGAGGAGATATTATGATAAGTTTTGGCAACAGGAAAATTTCAAACATTTATGATTACGTTTATGCATTAAAAGAACATGTACCGGGAGACGTTGTTGAAGTGATTGTTAAAAGGAATGATGAAGAAGTGAAACTGCAGGTAGAACTTGGGGCAAGATAAAGAAAGGAACTGTCATTTATAGTCATTTGTTGTCATTTATTGTTGTCTTTAGTTGCCTTAGTTATTAAAACCTTTTTGAATTTTGACTTTTGATTTATATGGTTTGGTATCAGAAAGAAATAAGACTGGAAGCAAGAAAAAGAGGTTTTCACGTTGTAACGAGTGAAGTGGAAAATCATCTTCCTGAATTGAAAAGTATTAAAAAGGGGATCCTGCATCTATTTATTAAACACACCTCGGCTTCTTTAACTATAAATGAAAACGTCTCTCCCGATGTTCGTTCAGATATGGAAAAACATTTTAACAAGATGATTCCTGAAAATATGCCCTACTACGATCACAATTTAGAAGGCTCCGACGATATGCCTGCACACATTAAAGCTTCTGTTTTGGGCAGCAGTTTAACAATTCCTATTACTAATGGGGAATTAAATCTCGGTACCTGGCAGGGAATTTATTTATGCGAACACCGCAATAATGGCGGAAGCAGAAAATTGGTTGCAACTATATTTGGAGAAACTATGTAGAGCGACCAGCCTGATCGCTCTACTAAAAAATTACTTAACCAAAACCATTTGCTTTGATTGGCTGAAAAGAATTTTATTTCCATCAAACGCTGTTATCCTGTAAATATAAACTCCACTGCTCAGGTTGGAAGCATCAAAAGTTGTTTCGTAAATGCCGGCTGGTTTTTGTTCGTTAGTTAAAGTTTTTACTTCTCTGCCAAGTATGTCAAATACTTTTAACGTTACAAAAGAAGGATTGGTTATTTCATACTTAATTGTTGTTGAAGGATTAAAAGGGTTGGGATAGTTTTGAAGAAGATTAAACCCATCAGAAATATTTTTTTCACTTCCTATACTTG
>MGZZ01000151.1:15137-16471 GCA_001802795.1 Ignavibacteria bacterium GWC2_36_12
TGGATTAGTGACTTTTAAAAGTTCATTTTCAGGGGCCCATTTCCCATTTTTCCATTCTTCACCATATAGATAAATTAAATTATTATTATCATCATATTCATAAAATATTCGAAACCAGTTTTCCCGATTATTATTTACTATCATTTGCCAATTTTCAATAATTAAATTATTATTGTCACCGTATTCAAACAGTCCCAAGGCATAATCTATCCATTGGTTTTCTTGCCAGATTTTTGTAAGAATAGCAATCGTGTTATAATTTCCATCGTATTCATAATTACTTATTTGAGAATTTGTCCACTGGTTGTTTATCCATTCTTGGTATAAAGCAGACTCTTTTAAGTTACCTGAAGTGTATGTATTAATTGTTTTCGAACTGTTTACCCATTCATCATCAATCCAATGTTGTTGTACAGATGATATTAAATTTGTTCCTTTGAAATCATTTTCATATTTATATGCATTTACAAATTCCTGTCCGTTGAAATTCTGATGTAAACTAAAAACCCTATTTCCTAATGAATCATAATTATAAATATCCTTCACGTCTTTAAACCATTCTTCTGATGATGAATTAAACCATTCCCAAAGAACTGATTCAAGATTTCCATCAGAATTGTATGTGCTTGTATGTTTTCCGAAATTAATCCATTCGCCATTATACCAAACTGCATTTGTGAAGTAATTTAATGATAAATCATCATTATAATTATATACTATCCTATTTCTATCACCGTTTGTACTTATATAAATAAGACTATCTAAAACTCCGGCAGAATTATTTTTTTTTAATGGAGTAAAAGCTGATATATTGTAAATACTTCTTGTGAGGGATGAATTGTTAATATTTCCATTTATTGAGATATATGATTGTCCCTGAGGAAAAACTTCTGTCACTAACAGACAATAAAACAAAAGACAAATAAGTTTATTTACTAAATTCATCTCTGACTCCTTTAAAAATAAATTCCTATAATGAAATGATGCGTGTTGATAATCTTATTATCGTATTTGAACAAGTATCTAACATCAAGATTCAATTTTGAAGAAATCTGGTATGATGTGCCGGCTCCTAATATTATTCCATACGAATTGTCCGGAAGCTTTTCATATTTTTGGTTTTCCTTAAATTCGGCAGGTATCTCATCTATTGAATTATAAGACCAAACTTCTGGTGGCGAAGTATCTATGAACGCATCGATAAAGTTATAAACTGCATCTATCGAAATATAGGGTGATAAAATACTTTGATTGAAATTATATTGAATGCCTAAGGTAAGCGGAAAAATATCATAATTTTTACTTACTAAATTATATTTACCTGCAAAAAATCT
>MGZZ01000151.1:16601-16747 GCA_001802795.1 Ignavibacteria bacterium GWC2_36_12
AGAAAATCGCCTCTAATATTGTCTGTATTATAAAAATTAATACCTCCATAAAAACCAATATCAAAATTGGAAAAAGGTTTGTTTTCCTGTGCTTTTAAAACGTTAAATGAAATAAATAATAGAACGAATAATATTTTTTTCATTAT
>MGZZ01000152.1:0-407 GCA_001802795.1 Ignavibacteria bacterium GWC2_36_12
GGCAGCCTTGAAGGAAATTACAAAGTATTTAAAACCGGAGAACCGCTTGACCCCGACAGGCAGGAGAGTAAGGACTGGTTTATTAAATGGAACCACAACCAGTCAATTACCCCCACATTACGATTCGATGCTAATCTTCAGTTTGTGTCAGGCACGGATTACTCACGAAGAACTATATACGATTTGAATGAAGTACTCAGCAGGGATATAATATCTAATGCTACTTTAACCAAATCGTGGGAGGAATCGGGAAATAGTATGTCGGTTAACTACAGCAGGACCCAAAATCTTGATAGGGGGACTATATCTGAAGTTCTTCCCAGGCTCTCTTTCACTATGTCACAAAAATATCCCTTCAGGAAAAAAGCGAGTTCGGGAAATTATAAGTGGTATGAGCTAATCGGTTA
>MGZZ01000152.1:424-22068 GCA_001802795.1 Ignavibacteria bacterium GWC2_36_12
TTCAAAATAATAGAAACCGCACAAGTGATGATCTTAAAATAAGAGGTGGAATACAACACCAGGTAAGTGTTAATGCTTCGCCTAAAGTAGGATACCTCAGTATTACTCCGTCTATCAGTTATGCAGAGAAGTGGTACAATAAAAAAGTTGAAAAAGAATTTGCGGGTTTAACATTTAATGGTAAAGATTCTATAATAACAAAAGATGTTAATGAAATTAATATGGTAAGGACTTTCAGCACAGGTGTGCGTGCTTCTACAAAATTTTACGGGATTGTTCAGCCCGGTATTCTTGGAGTGAGTGCTGTTAGGCACACTGTCAGCCCGAGTATTAGCTATTCTTATACTCCGGATTTTTCAGAGCCTTTCTGGGGTTATTATGGAACTTATGTTAATTCTGAGGGGAACGAAGTAAATTACAATAAGTTTGAAAGAGAGATATTCGGAGGACCGGGAAGAGGTGAAACTCAGAATATTTCTTTTAGTGTTTCCAATATTTTTGAAATGAAAACCACTGCTAATCCTTCCGATACCACATCTAAAGAACAAAAGATACAATTACTTAATCTCGATGCTTCTTTAAGTTATAATTTTGCGGCAGATAGTGTAAAGTTCTCGCCTCTGAGCCTCGGTTTCAGAACGCAGGTAGGGAACTGGTTTAGTTTTAACGGCAGCTCAAGCTATACTTTGTACGATGTAAATGAAGCAGGGCAAAGCATCGACAAATTTCTTATAGACCAGGGGAAAGGATTGCTGAGATTGACAAATTTCAGCTTCTCTGTATCAACCAGTTTATCCGGCGAGAAATTAAAATCTTCCGAGCCTGAAACCGAAGCTTATGTAAATCAGGAAAATGAGTTTCAGCTCGGACAGGCGGGGCAGGTTTACAAAGGAATCTACGATACAAAAGATCCTGATTTTACAATTCCCTGGGATATCAGCCTCAATTATAATTATACTCTGAGTAAATTTAATCCTTCAAATGTAACTACACGATCAAATCTCAGCAGTTCTCTTAATTTTAACATCACGCCAAACTGGAAGTTTTCTTTCAGCGGCAGCTACGATTTCGATAGCAAAAAATTTGCAGCGCCGCAAATACGTGTCTCGAGAGATTTACATTGCTGGATTATGAACTTTACCTGGAACCCGATCGGCACTTACAGAGGTTACACATTTGAAATCAGGGTTAAAGCCCCGCAGCTCCAGGATCTGAAGATTACTAAGAGAGATAGATTTTACAGCGGGTATTAGTAGAAACCTTCGAGGTTAGCAAATTCTTTTAGGTCAGTAACCCTCGAAGGTTAGAGTTGGTTATAATTTTAAGAGAAAGTGTAAAAGGAAAGAACCTTCAAGGGTTACTGAATGTTATTTCATCTCTAACCTTGAAGGTTAAGAAAGTTATGATACATTATATAATTGATGGAAATAATGTTATCGGCAAAATCCCGGAACTGGTTAAATTTCAGAAAAAGGATAAACAAAGAGCAAGAGAACAATTAGTCTACCTTTTACAAAATTACTTCCATAATAAGACAATAGGCTTAACTCTCCATTTTGATGGATATGAAAACATCCCGTTGCGTTTATCAAAAGGAAAAATTGTTTATTCCGGCAAAAAGGCTGCTGATTATTTTATCAGGGAAAATGTAGAAGTAATAAAAAACAGGAAGAATATTACTCTTGTTACATCCGATAATGAATTAAAAAACTTTGGCAAAGCCTGCGGATGCCGGGTAATCTCAAGCGAAGATTTTGTAGCAATGCTAAACAAAGGAAAAACTGTTGATAAAGAAAAGCCTGAGATAGGCTCCAAAAGCGATATAGAAGAGTTTAAAAGATTGTTTGATGTGAAATAGTATAAAAAAAGACATAAAGGACAGTAGTGACTTTAATGTCGCTGTTGTCCTTTGAGTTTTTTTTAAGTAAGATAATATTAAAAATTAAACCTTTCATTTGAATAAAAATTAAAAAAAAATGCATCAAGAAAAGCAGTATAATAAAAATGGTTTTATACCAAAACATGGCGGTTATAAAAACCTTCTTTCATTTAAGAAAGCCGAAATAGTTTATGACGGCACAGTTTATTTCTGTAGCAGGTTTTTTAATAAAAGAGATCGTACAGTGGATCAAATGGTACAGGCGGCGCGTTCCGGTAAACAAAATATTGTTGAAGCAAGTATGGCATCGGGTACTTCGAAAGAAACAGAAATTAAACTTTCAAATGTGGCTCGTGCAAGTCTTGAAGAATTACTAAATGATTATAGAGATTTTTTAAGAATCCGTGGTTTAAAAGAATGGGAAAAGAACCATGCGTATGTCATTCGTTTGCGGGAACTCAATAAAAAACCGGATGGTAACTACGAAACCTTTCGCAAAGGGATTGAAAACGAGAATCCTGAAATTTGTGCCAATGTTATGATAGGTTTAATTAAGGTAGTTACTTTTTTATTAGACCGCCAATTAAGGCATTTGGAAGAAGAATTCCTCAAAGAAGGGGGCTTGCGTGAAAGGATGACCCTGCGAGGATTAATGCAAGAACAAAAGAATAAAATAACTTAAGCCGCCCAATTAACATTTACACATCAAAGTTCAAGATAAACTGGGACACTGGTTTGGAGAATTGAGTTTCTAAAAACTCTTTTGAAAATTGAATGTAAGAGAATGAGGAAGATTAACATGTTGTGAAATCCCCACAGAAAAATTCCAGGATAATTCTTCATCAATACTTTTATTGTAAGCAGCGACTAATCTTACAGCATTTATAACACTTACTATTCTGTTTACAATTAAAGCCCCAGCCACAAATCTTACATCATTAAAAGTTTGTTCGCTCGATATCCACATGCTCCTGTACTTTTTCCTGTCTTCCGTTGTCTGCCAATTCCAGTGATACTTGGAAGGATCATACATTTCGTCAAAATTTCTTTCAAGAGCTTTTTCATTATTGTATTCATCTATGTTTGAATATTCGCTTATAATTGTAAGATAATCATCGTCCTTACCTTCTAATTGTACCTCTCCTTTGGAAGCTGCTAAAGACTTATATCTCTCTTTTTGCCAGTTGCCGTATGCATTCATACCAATAAAAGTACCCCATAGCGCTCCCTCTGCAATAGTAAAATACATTCCGCTTGAATAAGACCCGGCATATAATTCCCCCATTCCCGGTAACAGCAATGAATAAATAATTGCTAATCCCGGCTTTTTCTTTTCAGGTGTATCGTAAATTAAATTATTATTTGCCTGTAAGGTTTGATCAGCAGGAGTGGATTTTAGTTCCGCTCCAAGCTCAAGTAAATTTTTTGAATTTTGTGGAAAGCTTAAAGAAGCAAGACAGAATATTAAAAGAAATAATTTTTTCATATTTATATATAAATATCTATATCAACTGGCTATCAATTCAATTGATTTTTTTGTCCCTTTAATATAGCCGGAACAAGTGTTATCAATAATATTATCAATGGATACCGGGCATATTTTGTTGACAATGTTGGGATTATAATCCAAACTAACCCGAACATAATTTGAAGAAAAGCCTTTGATCTTTCCTGAAATATTTTCCGCTTCAAATAAGACCTCAAGTTCTTTACCAATCATTTGCCGGTAGAATTCATATCTTTTCTTTGCGCTTAAAATCCTTAGCATATTGCTTCTCTTACGTCTTTCATAAATATCTACCGGGTCGTCAAACTTTACTGCAGCAGTGTCCGGTCTTTCGGAATACGTGAATACGTGAAGATAAGAAACGGGAAGCTCTTTCAGAAAATTATATGTCTGTATAAAATCATCACCTGTTTCACCCGGGAAGCCAACTATCACATCCACGCCAATTCCAGGTTCTTTAATCTTATCTTTGCATTTGAATATTAAATTAGAATAATCTTCCACCTGATATCTTCTTCTCATCATTTTAAGGATTTTAGGACTTCCGCTCTGTAAAGGGATATGAAAGTGCTTGCACATTTTCTCGTTTTCAGCAGTAAGGTTTATGATTTCATCTGATAGAAGATTTGGTTCGATAGAACTTATTCTTATCCTGAAATCGCCATCAATATTTACCAATCTTAAAAGTAGGCTATAAAGATTAGTTGAAAAAGATTTCCCGTAATCTCCAACATTTACTCCGGTTAAAATTATTTCTTTATAACCAGAATCAACGAGATGCCTGAACTGATTGACAACATCAGAAGGCTGCATACTTCTGCTTAATCCTCTCGCAAGCGGTATCGTACAAAAGGAACATTTATAATCACATCCATCCTGAATTTTAAGGTAAGCCCTTGTTCTGTTATCGGCATCTGTCGAGTGAGCAGGACCGAACTCGTTGAGCTTTTCTGTTGGCGATACAAAAATACAGGCTAAGTTTTTTTTCTGAAAATTATCGATCAGGGAAAAAAGTTTGAACTTTTCGTTGCTGCCGAGGATTACATCCACACCTTTAATATCAGCTATTTCTGCCGGACGAAGCTGAGCGTAACAACCCGTAACAATGATATAAGCTTCGGGGTTTTGCTTAAGTGCTTTTCTTACGAGCTGCCGGCAATCTTTTTCGGCATTTTGTGTAACAGTACATGTGTTAAAAACATAAACGTCAGCTTTATCTTTAAAATCGACTAAGGTAAATCCATTGTGGAGAAACTCATTTCCGATTGTTGATGTTTCAGAGAAGTTCAGTTTGCATCCCAGAGTATGTAATGCTACAGTTTGTCTCATTTCTTATTTAAAATTTTAAGAGCGGGAAAAATCCCGCCCTTAATTTAACAGATTTTAAGAAAAATTACTTTTTTTCAGCTTGAGACTGAGAATGTGACTCTTCATTTACTTCGAAGATCGGGAACTCCGAGGTGTCTATTGCAGTAGTTTCAGTATTCTTAATATCCTGAACTGTTACCTTTTCCAGCTTGTGAGAGTCCACGTAATTTTGAATTTCGTCTTCTGATTTCTCTTTAAGTGCAGCAATTGCGCTCAGTACTATCTTTTTATTTTCCTTATCAAATTCGATTACTTTCAACGATAATTCAGAATCAATAGGGAAGTGGTTAGCAACATTTTTTATCTTCCCGGTTGAAAGTTGAGTGGCAGGAACAAAACCATCTACTCCTTCTGGAAGTTCTGCTATCAATCCTTTTTCTATTATTCGTACTACTTTACTCTGTACAAGCGTACCAACAATATAAGTTTTTTCGAATTTATCCCATGGATTATTTTCGATTTGCTTGTGTCCTAAAGATATTTTTCTTTGCTCTACATCTACACTCAGAACAGTAACGTCAAGTTTCTCGCCTTTCTTCACAACTTCACCGGGGTGCCGTATTTTCTTTGTCCATGAGAGATCGGAAATATGAACCAAACCGTCAACCCCCGGTTCCAGTTCAACAAATACACCAAAGTTGGTTAAGTTACGGGCTATACCTGAATGTTTTGAACCAACAGGATATTTTTGCATAAGTGATTCCCACGGGTCTGGTTCAAGCTGTTTAATTCCAAGCGATATTTTCTTTTCTTCCTTATCCAAACTTAGAATTACCGCTTCAACTACCTGTCCCATTGCAACAACCTGTGACGGATGTTTAATATGTTGTGTCCAGCTCATCTCTGAGTTATGAATGAGTCCTTCGATTCCTTTTTCGATTTCAATAAAAGCACCGTAATCAGTAAGAGACACAACGCGACCCGATACTTTATCGCCAACATGAATTTTTTCTTCGATGCTTTCCCAGGGATGCGGAAGTAGTTTTTTAAGACTCAGGGAAATTCTCTTTTTCTCCTCATCGAAATCTGTAACAACAATCTTGATCGTTTCATCAAGCTTGACAATCTCGTTGGGATGGTTAATTCTGCCCCAGCTTAAATCGGTAATATGTATAAGTCCATCTACACCTCCCAGGTCAACGAAAACACCAAAGTCTGTAATAGCTTTAACCGTACCTTCAAGAATTTGACCTTTTTCCAGGCTTTCGAGAATAGCATTTCTCTGATCGGATATTTCTTCTTCGACAAGAACTTTGTGAGACACAACTACGTTTTCTGTTGGGACGTTAACCTTTACTACTTTAAAATCCATTGTCTGCCCGACAAAAGCATCAAAATCACGGATTGGACGAATATCAATCTGTGAACCGGGCAAGAAAGCTTCCATACCCATCAGGTCTACAACCATTCCGCCTTTTATTCTCTTAACAATTTTACCCTGAAGTATTTCACCTGTTTCGTGTGCTTTTAGAACTTTATCCCAGATCATTAAGAAATCTGCTCTCGACTTGCTTAAAACAAGGTTACCTTCCTGATCCTCAACACTTTCCAATACTACATCAACTTCTTGTCCTATTTTTACTTCACGATTTAAAAAATCGGATAATGGAACTGATCCTTCGGACTTGAAACCAACATCAAGAATTACATTATCACCCTGTATTCTAACTACTCTACCCTTAACAATTTCACCTTCCTTAACATCGTTGAAAGACTCAGAGTAGAGCCGCGCCAGAGTAAGGAATTCCTCCTGTGAATATTCTTCGTTTTCAAATTTACTCTTTGACTTTTCATAATCATTCAAAGTCACCGGGTTTGTAATCGTTTCTTTTTGGGACATTAATCCTCCTGAATTATATATTTACTTTCCTGTTGCAAAATCAAAAACCATAAAACGATAATGCAGCAGACAAATTAGTTCAACATAATTATTTAATATGGTTTAAAATTCTTTTAAATTTACAGCCGAGAATTTAATCCCTTTTCTATATGCTGCTTTTTTAATTTCTTCCAGAATAATATTTACTTGTTCAGGAATAGAGACTTTTGAAGTATCAACTTCCACAGCATCGCTTGCTCTAATAAGGGGACTAACATCACGCTGTGAATCAATTTCGTCTCTGCTCAACAAATTCTCTTTTACATCTTCCAAAGATATGGTAGTACCTTTTTCATGATATTCTTTCATTCTTCTTTCCGAACGTGTATCGATCGAAGCGGTCATAAAAATTTTTACATCAGCTTCCGGGAAAACGACTGTTCCGATATCTCTTCCTTCCATTACTATTCCACGGTTGGAATTACTCATTTCTCTTTGTTTATTTACTAAAATAGTTCTAACACCTTCAATCTTACTTATTTCACTAACCATAGAATTAACCTCGGGAGATCTTATTTCTTTGGTTACATCTTGTCCATTTATCTTTACTTTTGTTTCTCCATCTACAAAATCGAGCTCTATGTCTGTTTTCTCAACAAGCTTTACAATGTCTTGCTTGTTGCTGATGTTCTTCCTTATTACCAATAAAGTTACTGCCCTGTACATAGCTCCTGTATCGATGTATAAATAACTTAATTTTTGAGCTACAATTTTGGCAGATGTACTTTTACCGGAACCTGCAGGGCCATCAATAGCCACAATTAACTTTTGAGGCATAGATAATAAAAATAGTTAATATTCCTTTTTTTTCAAAAAATGAAGGTGTGTAAAAAAAGCTAAAAACAATACAAAATCAACTAATTTCCTCTCCCCCAAGCTCATTTATTATCAAGTCGGCAAATTCATCTCCAGTATTAGCCTCTTGATTAGAAGTTATTTCCTTTTCTTCAATATTTTTTTTTACAGTGGAAGTTTCTGCTAAGGATTCTTTATTTGTAAGAAATTCCAATTTTTTACCAAAATAATTATGAGCTTTTTTAGTTATATAATCGATATTGTAATAGAAGGACTTTTCATCTTCATCATTATTAAATTGAAGATTGACTTTGTGTCCCGATAAACCAACTGGTTTGATGTCAAAAATAAAATGTCCAAGAGTTAATGTTTTTTCCTGGGAAACCGAATCCACAAAACCCTGCCAGGTATTTACAATTGTGTCAAAATTAAATTCAGAGCTGTTGATTTTATTTTCTTCCGGTTCTTTTACCTTTGCGGTGGTAACATTTGAAGCGGTAAAATGAGGGGTTTTATAACTTATTTCCGGTCTGTAATTTTTTTTTTCTTGTTCTCTGAATAAGTTTGTCGGTAATTCAACAACTTCTTTATTTATGCCTTCGATAATTTCTGTAATTGTCGAAGTTCTTTCCAAGCCGATCAGATGGCATAATACAATTTCAATTTTTAGTTTTTGATTCTGAGAAAAGCGTAACTCCTGCCCGCTCTTATTAAGAAAATTCATTAACCTGAGGAGATCGCTTTGTGAAAATTTATCTATGTAAGCCATGTATTTTTTTCTGAATATCTCTGCCGATTCAATACTATCCGAATTGCCTGTTATTATGACGGACATAATATTTCTGAAGTGTTCTATGAGACCATCCATAAAATCTGTAAAGTTCCAGCCATTGTTATATATTTCTTCAGATATTTCAAAAACCGACTTAAAATTCTTGGCAAGCACTGCATCGGAGAGTTTAAAATAAACTTCGTCATCTATAAGATTCAGGATTTTAGTAACTGTAGATGAATCGACTTTTTTGCCGCAGAAAGCGACTACCTGGTCAAAATAACTTTCTGCATCTCTTAATGCACCGTCGGCTTTACGTGCAATAAGAGTAAGTGTTTTATCGTCTATTTCAATCTCTTCGCTTTTTGCAATCTTTTCTAAAAGAGATTTTATTGTGTCGAGCTCGATTCTGCGGAAATCAAATCTCTGGCATCTCGATATAATTGTTAAAGGCACTTTGTGAACATCAGTCGTTGCGAAAATAAAAATAGTTTGTGCAGGAGGTTCTTCCAGCGTTTTTAGGAATGCATTGAAGGATTCTTTCGTGAGCATGTGCACTTCATCAATGATGTACACTTTGTATTTACCACGGGTCGGAGCGTATTTTACAGATTCTCTTAAAGTTCTTACTTCATCAATTCCTCTGTTTGAAGCGCCGTCAATCTCGATAATATCCATAAGCTGCCCGGCTTGAATTGATTTGCATGTTTCACACTCATTACACGGTTCATAATCAATGGGGTTAAGACAGTTTAATGCTTTTGAAAGAATTCTTGCTGTTGTTGTTTTACCAACGCCACGCGGTCCGGCAAACAAATATGCATGAGCAATGCGTCCATCTTTAATAGCATTTTTCAAAGTTGTAGTTATATGTTCCTGTCCTACAACTTCAACAAATTTTTGAGGACGCCATTTTCTTGCTGTTACAACGTAAGCCATAAATTGATTTAAGAATTAATAATTTCCGATGTTAAAAACTTACAGATTTCTTCCAAATATTTTTTATCTGTTTCATTAAAGGAGTCGTATTCATAACTATCTAAATCCAGAACGCCAAAGAGAGAATTGTCTTTGTGAAATATTGGTACAACGATTTCAGATTTCGAATCGGCATCACAAAAAATATGACCGGGAAATTTATTTACATCAGGAACTATAATTGTTTTTCTTTGCTGGGCTGCAGCTCCGCAAACGCCTTTCCCGATTTGAATAATGTTGCATGCGACTTTTCCCTGGAAAGGACCGAGATAAAGCTCTTTGCCGTCAAATATATAAAATCCTACCCAGCTTATCTTTTCAAATGTTTGCTTAAGAGTCGCCGTACAATTTGCAAGATTAGTAATTAGATTATCAGACGGACTTAGTAAATTTTTTATTTGTGGAATTAGATTCTCGTACTTTTCTTCCAGCGAAAGGTTTTTATCTACTAATATTGTTTCGTTCATTAGCTTTTCTTTTTCTTCTTCTTTTTACTTTTAATAGAACTGCCGTTTGTACTTTCCGGGAAAACATATGGTATCGCATCTTCAACCTGTTCGATCGAAATTATCTTTAATCCTTCGGTTACCTTTTCGGGTATTTCCGTAAGGTCTATCTCATTATTTTTGGGAATTAAAACTGTTTTAATTCCGTTTCTTTTGGCTGCAAGTAATTTTTCTATTAAGCCGCCGATAGGAAGAATATTTCCTCTTAAAGTTATTTCACCCGTCATTGCAACATCATTTGAGGCTTTCTTTCCGCTTACTGCGGAATATAACGCCATTGCCATAGTTATACCTGCAGAAGGTCCGTCTTTGGGAATAGCGCCTTCCGGTAGATGGATGTGAAGTTCTTTCCCTTTGAAGAAGTTCGGGTTTATTCCTAGATCCTTTGCTTTGGATCTTATATAGCTTAATGCAGCTTGTGCCGATTCTTTCATAACATTTCCGAGCTGTCCCGTCAGTGTCAATTTTCCTGTACCGTTCATTAAGGTAACATCGACGGTTAAAATATCTCCGCCCACACTTGTCCACGCCAGTCCGGTTACACTTCCGACTCTTTTTTCTGTGTTGTGAGTAAGATGCCTGTATCTCGGCACTTTAAGATATTCTTCAATCTTATTATCATCGACAATAAATTTAGTATTCTTTTCTTTACCGTTTGAAGATTCCTTTAATACTATATCTCGTGCAAGCTTTCTGCAAACAGATGCAAGTTCTCTTTCTAAGTTTCTTACACCCGCTTCGCGAGTGTAATCTGTTATGATTCTTAAAATAGCTGAGTCACTGATTTTAACATTTTTATTTCCAAGACCATGAGCTTCAAGCTGTTTTGGAATAATGTGTCTTTTAGCAATTTCAAGTTTATCATGTTCAAGATATCCCGGAAGTTCTATTATTTCCATTCTATCCTGCAAGGGAAGAGGGATGTTATATCTTACATTAGCTGTTGTAATAAACATTATTTGGGAAAGATCGTAATCCACTTCTACATAATGGTCACTAAAGGTATGGTTCTGCTCAGGATCCAGAACTTCCAGCATTGCGGAAGACGGGTCGCCCCTGAAATCCATACTCATTTTATCTATTTCATCGAGAAGCATAACGGGATTTATTGTCCCGGCTTTTTTCATAGATTGGATAATCTTGCCGGGCATTGAACCGATATAAGTTCTTCTGTGCCCTCTAATTTCTGCTTCATCCCTGATACCGCCAAGACTAATTCTGACAGAGTTTCTTCCAATTGCTCTTGCTATAGACTTGCCGAGAGAAGTCTTTCCAACACCCGGAGGTCCGACAAAGCAAAGGATTTGTCCACGCATTTGTTTAACCAGATTTAGCACAGCAATATGCTCGATTATTCTTTCTTTCGGTTTTTCTAATCCAAAATGATCTTCATCGAGAATTTTCTGAACATGCTTTATACTCAGGTTATCTTTTGTTTTCTTAGACCATGGAATGTCAATCAGCCAGTCGAGATAATTTCTTATTACTGTTGATTCAGGAGACATCGGGGGAGTTTTCTTAAGCTTGTTAAGTTCTTCCAGAGCTTTTGCCTCAGCCTCTTCAGGCATTTTAGCTTTTTTAATCTGATTTTTCAGCTTAACAAACTCGGGTGTACTATCTTCTTCATCCCCAAGTTCATCCTGGAGAATTTTAATTTGTTCCTGTATAATAAACTTTCTCTGTGTCTTGGCAATATTCTCCTGAACTTTGTTATCAATTTCTTTTTCGATTTTTAGTATATCGATTTCAGAATTAAGGATTTTTATTACTTCATAAAACTGGTCCTTCAAAATGAACTTTTGAAGAATTGTTTGCTTCACATCGATAGCCTGGTTAATGTTGGCTGCTACGTAGAAAAGTTTTCTGTCCGGTTCTTCAATATTGTCGAATGCAGCAATAGTTTCATTCGGTATGTTCCTGCTTATCTTAACATAATCTTTAAATAGCTGGGACATCTGTCTTACTAAGGCGTTCATTTCATGGTTCTGTTCAAACGATGGGAGAATTACCTCGATTTTTCCTTCAAAGAAATTCTTATTGTTTGTAAACTCGATAATTCGTCCATGGAGCAATCCATCTACAAGAATTTTCATTAAACCGTTCGGGAGCTTGAGAATCTGTACGATCTTAGCGATCGTTCCTTCTTTATAAATATCTTCCTTTTTAGGATCTTCTAAGTTTGATCTTTTTTGAGTTGAAAGAAAAATGTACTTGGTATTTTCAAGTGCATAATTTGCTGCTCTTATCGATTGCTCTCTGCCAACAAGCACCGGAAAAATCATATACGGAAAAATCACTATATCTCTTAAAGGCAATATTGGCAGGATTTCCGGCAGATTCTCTACAATTGAATTCTCTTTATCTCTTTTAACTTCTATATCTTCGATATTATTCAAAAAAGCTTTCTCCTTTACCTCTTCTGCTGAACTTTATTTAATTCTTAAATATATCAAAAAGCCTTCATGCTATCAAGGAACTTTGACATATGTGATTACTATGAATTATCGTAAATTTGAGAGGTAAATTTTTGAAACATAATGATAAAACTCCTTGGTGAAATATGATTAACGATATAGTAGCAATTGCAAAAGAAGCCGGAGAAATTGTGAGAGAAGGCTTTCACAAGAATTTAAAAATAGAATACAAAAGCAACGAGTCCGATCTTGTTACAAATATCGATAAAGCTTCTGAAAAACTTATTACAGATTTTGTAAAGAAAAAGTATCCCTCACACGGTATTCTTGCAGAAGAAGGGGGAAACATTAAAGAAGGAACGGAATACGTCTGGATAATTGATCCGCTTGATGGAACTGTAAACTTTACACACGGTCTGCCGATATTTTCAATCTCAATCGGAATACAAAAGAATGGAAAGACAATTGCCGGAGTTGTATATGATATTCCACAGAATATTTTATACTCTGCTGAAAGCGGGGGAGGAGCTTTTGCAAATGATGAAAAGATTAAAGTAAGCGATAATTCAAATATTGCGCACAGCATTCTTGTTACAGGTTTTCCATATAACATTCATCAGAATCCATATAACGCATTGGAGAAGTTCGTTTCATTTACAAGGAAAGCAAGAGGGATAAGAAGACTCGGTTCTGCAGCAATTGATTTTTGTTATGTCGCAAGAGGAGTATTCGATGGCTTCTGGGAAGTTTACTTAAGTCCGTGGGATGTTTGTGCAGGCAAATTTATTGTAGAAGAAGCAGGGGGAATTGTTACAAATTTTAATAGCGAACAGATTGGTGTCGATTCAAAACAGATTCTTGCGAGCGACGGGAAAATTCATAATGATATGCTGGAGATTCTGAAGCAGACTTGAAAGTATCATTAGTCAGTAGTCATTGGTCATTCAATTGAACGATCAATGACTACAAATGACAATAAATGACTTTTACTTTTCCAATCCCCTGTACATCTCTTCAATAACCTGTGCGTATTTTTCTTCAACAGTCTTTCTTTTAACTTTTAAGCTGGGAGTTATCTCTCCGGTTTCAAGTGTAAATGGTTTTTCAAGCAGAACAAACTTTCTTACCTTTTCATAATTCGCAAGCTTCTTCTGGAATTTAGTCAGCTCTTTCTCAAAGAGATCGTAAACCTCCTTTTTCTTAACAAGGTCTTCCAATTTATCATAAGGAATTTTATGCGAATCGGCATATTCCTGGACGGCTTCATAATCTGGAACTATCAATGCTGTTAAAAACATCCTTTTGTCGCCAATAACAACAAACTGGTCAACATATTTGCTTGCAGAAAAAAGATTTTCAATCGGAGTTGGTGCTATATATTTTCCTGCTGTAGTTTTAAAAAGGTGTTTTTTCCTATCTGTAATTTTTAGGAATCCGTCAGTATCAAATTCACCTATGTCGCCAGTATGCAGCCAATTGTCTTTTATCACCGCATCAGTTTCTTTTTTATTTTTATAATATCCCTGCATTATGCTGTCTCCCCTGGCAAGAATCTCGCCGTCGGAAGCTATCTTTACTTCAACACCCGGAAGAGGTTTCCCCACGGTTCCGAATTTATAATCATCTACTCTGTTAACCGCTATAACAGGGGAGGATTCAGTCAGACCGTAACCTTCAAGAACCGGAATCCCAATTGCTTCAAAAAATTCTCCTAATTCCTGAAAAAGAGCTGCGCCGCCTGAAATAAAAAATCTAAGCCTGCTGCCTGTTTTTTCTTTTATCTTTTTGAATACAAGTGCATCGGCTAATTTGTATTGTGCCGATAAAACAGGTGAAAGTTTCCCGTTCTTTTTTGAAGTCGCATATTTTTTGCCGGTTTCGACTGCCCAATAAAAAATCTTTTGTTTCAAAGAACTCTGGCTGCTGACGTTCTTAATGATTTTTGAATGAATCCTCTCGAACAATCTTGGAACGGACATCATTAACGTCGGTTCGACTTCAAGAAGATTTTGAGAAACTGTTTCTATACTTTCTGCAAAGCAAAGAGTAGAGCCTGCAGTAAAACAAGTATAGTAACCAGCCATTCTTTCAAAGATATGGCACAATGGAAGAAAAGAGAGGAAAATATCTTTATCATCGATCGGGAAAGAATTTAAAGCGGCTCTTACATTCGAAAGAATATTTTTGTGAGTAAGCATTACGCCTTTCGGCTCGCCTGTAGTTCCTGAAGTATAAATGATTGTACAGAGGTCATCCTCGCGAATATTTTTTCTGCTTTCAGTTAAATAGTTTGGATGATTAGTTTTGAAAATCTCTCCCATTTCCTGAACATTCCCAAATGTATAAAGAGCAGGAACATCGTCAGGCATATCGCTCTCATTCATTACAATTGTATATTGAAGACCTTTAAGGTTATCCCTGATCTTCAATATTTTGTTCAACTGGAATTTATTGGAAACGATAACTCCTTTAGAATCGGAATTTGCAAGAATGAATTCAATTGAATCGGCGGTGAGAGAAGGATAAATCGGAACATCGATCCCGCCGAGGTTAAGAATTGCCATATCGGAATAAACCCATTCAGGGCGGTTTTCAGCTATGATTGCGACTTTGTCTCCGGCTTTTAATCCGAGAGCGGCTAAACCAAAAGCAAAACTGTCGGTCTCTTTCTTAAATTCTGAATAGGATATTCCTTCGTACTTCCCATCGACTTTTCTTTTCATTAAAGGCTTACCGGTTTTCTTACCGAAGTCCTCTGTCAGGTATTCGAAAAGTTCGGGAATAGTTTTACAAGAAAGAGCTTTGTTCATATAATTCTCGGATAATGATAGGCGAAGTTATAATTTACGGGAAAAAATTGCAATAAAATCCGATTTCATTTTAAGGTAGTGGTGCATTTTGAAGATTATTCGTTGGCAGGCATTCCGTACTTATCAAGTAATTTTAATAATCCGTCTCTTCCTATTTGAGTTTGCTTTTTACTCAATATTGCATAGAGAGTACCATCGGGAAGAGAATCTTTCTTATCAGGAATGGTTGTAACTATGTGCCTATTATTAATTTTTTTATATAATGATAAACCATGAGTTGCTTTCTTTTTAATTATCCACCCATCAAAGACAAGTAATTTAATGAGCTGTTTCCCCGAAATAGCTGGTATATCAGACAAAAGTATGTTGCCTTGAAAAATGTAAGTTTTGTTTATATTGTTCAACACGAGCAGTGTTAGGTGTAAAACTCATTTTACTTGTTGTAATTGCTTTTTCACTACTCTTATAGACCTTTATATCGTTTTCCTTAAAAAATCTTTCTCTTTCGCCTAATTCTTCTAATGTATTTAAATGAAGTAAAACTGCTTCTTTTAAATGTTCCTTCACTACTTCATAAGTATCCCCAAATTGTGATACTCCTAATTCCTCACAAATACCAACCCACTTATCATCTTCTTTTGAATATTTTTCAGTTAAGATAATAAACATTTCTTCCATCGTTTTACCACTTTTTATAATTTGATTTGACTATATATGTATTACCCACGTCACGGTTGGAAAGTTATTCTTAAAAACTTTTTATGAAAAATACAAATTAATTTTCTATAGTCAAATTATTTGTTAATTATTTAATAAATTATTTAATTATTAGATGCATTTCTATGGATTAAGTTGTCTCTTTATATTGGCTTAAACAAAAGCCATACCCCTAAAAAACAGCTATTTTTGTAGTTCTATATGTAGCTTTTACTATTTAAGCTACCTTTCTTCTTTCAGTTATTCCTAATAAATCAACAGCACTCTGCAAGTTATAAGTTTCTTGGAAAGAAGATTGTCAATTATAGTATGAACTAACATCAAAAAATTGAACCCCTACGGAGTTCTTAGATATGAGGAAGGATTTTTCTTAAAAGGAATTCGTAGTATCTGCCTACCTTCAGGTAGGTTCAACTTTAAATTACTGCACTGATTGATTACTTTGCTTCTCTAAACTTAAAGCTGTAATTTTTCTATTATTCTAAAGTTTTTTATGCGAGGTTTTGATGTCAAACGCTTATTTTAAAGTTCCCCAGCCGGTCAATGAACCTATAAAATTATATAAACCGGGAAGCACTGAAAGAGAAGAGCTAAAAAAGAAATTATCCGAATTAAAATCTAAACAAATAGAAGTTCCATTAATTATCGGTGGTGAAGAAGTAAAAACCGGCAATACAGAAGAGATGAGAATCCCTCACAATCACAAACATGTTTTGGGAGTATATCATAAAGCTGGTAAAAAAGAAGTCGAAATGGCAATTGAAGCAGCGCTCGAAGCAAGAAAAGAATGGGCGGAAATGCCATGGGAACAGAGAGTTGCTGTCTTCTTAAAAATGGCTGATCTTCTTTCTGGGCGATGGAGAGCGACTATTAATGCTGCAACTATGCTCGGGCAATCTAAAGTTGTTCACCAGGCTGAAATCGATTCTGCATGCGAGCTTATTGATTTCTGGAGATTCAATTCTTATTTCTTCACAAAACTGATTGATGAGCAGCCATATTCACCTTCGGGAATGTGGAACCGTTCTGAGTACAGACCTTTGGAAGGATTTATTTTTGCTGTTACTCCTTTTAACTTTACATCAATCGCTGGCAACCTTCCAACTTCTCCTGCAATTGTTGGAAATGTTTGTTTATGGAAGCCTGCATCGAGCGCTGTTTATTCTGCTTATTATCTTATGAAATTATTTGAAGCTGCTGGATTGCCAAAAGGTGTAATCAATTTTGTGCCCGGTTCAGGCGGACAGGTTGGGACTCCGGCTTTGACTAATCCGCATTTAGCTGGAATTCATTTTACGGGATCGACAGCGGTTTTTCAGAATATGTGGAAAGTTGTTTCTGATAATTTGAAGAATATGAAATACTATCCGCGTATTGTTGGAGAAACCGGCGGGAAAGATTTTATCTTCGCCCATAATTCTGCGGATGTAGATGGATTGGTTGTCGCTGCTATCCGCGGAGCTTTTGAATACCAGGGACAAAAATGTTCTGCTGCATCGAGAATGTATATTCCGAAATCTATCTGGAGTGAATTCAAGAAAAAATATGTTAATGAAATAAGTAAAACTAAAATGGGAGATGTTGAAGACTTCACAAATTTTGTTTCCGCGGTTATAGATAAAGCTGCTTTCGAATCAATTACAGGTTACATTAAGTTTGCTAAAGATTCTAAGGATGCAGAAATAATAACCGGCGGCAATTTCGATGATTCAAAAGGATATTTTATAGAGCCTACTTCTATTGTAACAACAAATCCTAAATTCAAAACAATGGAAGAGGAAATCTTCGGACCTGTTTTAACAATCTATGTTTATGAAGATAAAAAGTTTGATGAAACGCTTACTTTGTGTGATGAAACTTCTCCTTATGCTTTAACAGGTGCTGTTTGGGCTCAGGATAGAAGTGCAATATTAAAAATGTCCGATAGGTTAAGAAATGCTGCAGGCAATTTTTATATTAATGATAAGCCCACTGCAGCAGTTGTTGGTCAGCAGCCATTTGGAGGCGGCAGGGCATCAGGCACAAATGATAAAGCCGGCAGCGGAATGAATTTAATGAGATGGATGACAGCCAGAACTATTAAGGAAACCTTTGATCCGCCAAAAGATTGGCGTTATCCGTTTATGAGTGAAAAGTAAAAGATAACAATGAATGATAATTATGGAAAGAGTTTTTAATAAAGCTAAAAATCATAAAGAAGCTGAAGAGTGGGATATCAAACAGCAGTTAAGTATGACTCCAAATGAGCGTAAAAAAGTTGCCCATGAACTCAAAAAAAGGTTTTATGGGGAAAATCCTCCTGATGTGAGGAGTGTAAAAAAATGAGTCCTGCTTTTTTTTCAAAAGATATAGTTGATTTTCTCTTTCTTTTATCCAAATACAAAGTAAAATATGTTATTGTTGGGGGAGAAGCTGTAATTTATTATGGACATGCCAGGCTCACAGGTGACATTGATATTTTTTACGGGCTCTCGAAAGGGAATGTAGAGAAACTCTTTCAAATGTTAAATGATTTTTGGGATAGTGACATTCCAGGCGTTAAGAAAATTGAAGTGTTGATGAATAGAGGTGAAGTATTTCAATTTGGTGTCCCGCCGAATCGAATTGATCTATTAAATTCAATAGAAAATGTTGAGTTCGAAGAAGCATGGAACAATAAAAAAGAAGATAAAATTAATCTATCAGACATTGATGTTAAAATTTATTATATAGGTTTAAGAGAATTAATAAAAAACAAAGAATCCTTAAGCAGATATAGAGATAAAGATGATTTGATATTTCTAAAAAAAATTCAGAATCAAAAATAATTTTGAGAGAGGCTTAAATGAAAATACATGAATTCCAGGCAAAAGAAATCTTAAAGAAATATAATGTTCCTGTTCAGGATGGGATAGCAGTTAAAGATTTATCGGAAGTCGATAATGCTATTTCACAACTTCAGCAAAGAGGAATAAACCAGTTTGTTGTTAAGTCGCAGATTCACGCAGGCGGCAGGGGAAAAGGGAAATTATATAATCCTGAAAATAAGAATGAACTTGTACTGGAAGGTGGGGTTAAGTTCACGACTTCTGTAGAAAAAGCAAAAGAATATGCACAAAAAATATTCGGTAATATTTTAGTTACTCATCAAACCGGACCCGACGGGAAAAAAGTTAAAACTTTGTTTATCGCCGAGGGTCTCGATTACAAAAAAGAATTATACCTCGGAATTTTATTGGACAGGGCAGTTTCAAAAAATGTTATTATGGCTTCAACAGAAGGCGGCGTTGAAATAGAAAAAGTTGCGGCTGAAACTCCTGAAAAAATTATCAAAGCCTGGATCGATCCTTTGATCGGATTGCAACCTTACCAGGCAAGAGAATTAGCTTTTTCATTAGGACTTGAAAATAATTCATTCAAGAACTTTGTAAAATTTATTTCTGTGTTGTATAAAGCTTATACAGAAACCGATTCATCACTTCTCGAGATAAATCCTTTGGTTATCACAAATGATGACAGAGTAGTTGCCCTCGATGCAAAAATGAATTTTGATGATAATGCACTATATAGGCAAAAAGAAATAGCAGATTTCAGAGACCTTGATGAAGAAGACCCGTTGGAAATCGAGGCATCAAAATTTAACCTCAACTATATTAAGCTTGACGGTAATGTTGGTTGCATGGTAAATGGTGCCGGGCTTGCAATGGCTACAATGGATATTATAAAACTTGCTGGAGGTGAACCCGCAAATTTTCTGGATGTCGGAGGAGGTGCTAATAAAACTACTGTTGCAAACGGTTTTAAAATAATTCTTTTCGATCCAAATGTTAAAGCAATTCTTATTAACATTTTTGGCGGTATTGTTCGGTGTGACAGGGTTGCGCAGGGTGTAATTGATGCGGCTAACGAAATGCAGGTACGTGTTCCAATTGTAATCAGGCTTGAAGGCACAAATGCGAAGGAAGCAGCAGATTTACTAAATGAATCAGGGTTGAACTTTGAAGTTGCTGAAAGTCTTAAAGATGCCGCAGAAAAAGTAACTTCAGTGCTTAATAATTAGTCTATTTGAAAAAATAAGAGAACTTTCATTATTATTACTTCGATCTTTTTCCTGCGTTTTCAATATCAATAAATTCAGCTTGCTTTTATGAGCTAATAGTAATACATTTTTTGCAATCCTTTCAAATAAATGGAGAATTTGATGGCAGATTTTGATTCTGATTTTAGTAATGAAAGTAAATTTGAAGGTATAAATAATCTTGAAGAAGATATTAAGAGATATAAGCAATTAATAGATAAAGGAGAATTATATAACTCGTTGGAGGCTATTGAGGACCTGATAAACTCCTGTCAGGAAAATGAGTTATTTGAAGATGGAATTTATTTTATTGAACGGCTTCTCGAAGTCTCGCCGTATAATTCGGAGTACTGGCTTAAGAAAGGTATTTTACTTAATAATATTTTTGAATCAGAACCGGCTTTGGAATGTTTTGAAAGAGCTTTATCATTAAATCCTGCCGATCCTGAAATTTATATTGAAAAAGCTTCATCCGAGGAAGACCTTGGGTTCTTTGCTCAGGCAAAAGAATCACTTCTCTCTGCTTTGAAACTAGATCCTGCTAACCCGGAAACTGTCTTTAGTTTAGGATTGCTTTACCAGAGACAAGATAAATTTGAAGAGGCGATAGAATATTTTAATAATGCGATTAAGATGGATAGCGAGTACGACGAAGCATACTATGAGTTAGGTTTTTGTTATGAAAATCTTAACAGGCTTAACGATGCGTTAAACGCTTATGATATCTTTCTTTCATTTCAGCCTTATAATCCTTCGGGGTGGTATAATAAGGGTGTTATTCTTGGTAAGCTAAATCACCTGGAAAAAGCAATTGAATGTTACGATCTGGCAGTTTCTATTAACGATGAATTTACAAGTGCCTGGTTTAACAAGGGAAATGCTCTTGCCGATCTCGGCAGGTATGAGCAGGCAGTTGAGTGTTTTAAAAATGCTCATGAGCTCGATTCAACAGATGAAGCATCCTGTTTTAATATAGCTAATATATACGAAGAACTGGGCGATATGATTAATGCCATTAAATATTATACTGAAGCAATAAAAATAAATGACGAATATTATGAAGCTTACCTTGCACGTGGTTTTTGCTACGATTCAGCCGGAAAGTTTCACCTTGCTTTAAAGGATTTTAACAAAGCAATAACCATGTCACAGGATAATGCGGATGCATGGTTTGCCAAAGCCGATCTTGAATACTCTCTTGGAAAACTTCAGGAAGCTGCGCATAGTTACAAGGCAGCATTAAAAATTGAACCGGATAGCTATGAAATAAATTTTAATCTTGCTGAAACGTTATTTGAAATGGGAGATTGGCTTCAGGCACTGAATGCTTATGATAATTGTATTAATCTTAACCCGGCAGATGCAACATCTTATTATGGTAAAGCTAAAATAAATTTTATTCTCAGCCGTACACAGGAAGCAGTTGATTGCCTGAAGGCAGCATTTATTATCAACCCTGCTATACGTTCCGAGTTTGCCAAAGAGTACCCGGAGATTAAATCATCTAAGCTATTTAAAAAACTTCTTGGGGAAAGCTGATTATTTCTCAATGAAATTAATTTTATAATTATTCGCTTTACCCAGGTATTAGCGGTAAAGATTTTAAGAATCTCTTTTTCTGTTTGAATTATGAAAAATACTTTTCATCTTGATACACAATTGATTGGTCTGATCGGGCATCCGATAAAGCATACTTATTCTCCGTTTATTCATAATGTTGCATCGCAGATGAAGGGTTTAAATTATATTTATCTCCCTTTTGATGTGCCGCCTGCAAACCTAAGAAATGCGTTGAGGGGAATGGTCGCTTTGAATATTAAAGGATTTAATGTAACAATTCCTCATAAAGAAAATATAATTCAATATTTAAACGAGGTTTCGGAAGAAGCATCGATTGTTGGTTCTGTTAATACAATTGTAAATGATATGGGCAAACTTAATGGTTTTAACACAGATGTGGAC
>MGZZ01000153.1 GCA_001802795.1 Ignavibacteria bacterium GWC2_36_12
ATTTATTCCAAGTCGCGGGAATGTAACTTTAAACTGGTTATAAGTTCCTCCATAAAGAAGACTTGTAGAGACAATATTTTCACCTGCTTTTGCAATTGTAGTTATTGCAAGAAGTTGCGCAGCCTGTCCTGACGCTGTAGCAAGTCCTGCAACACCGCCTTCAAGTGCGGCAATTCTTTTTTCAAAAACATCTGTAGTAGGATTCATTATCCTTGTATAAATATTTCCAAACTCCTGCAAACCGAATAAAGAAGCTGCGTGTTCAGCATTTTTGAAATTATAAGAAGTTGTTTGATAAATAGGAACCGCCCTCGCATTTGTTGTGGGATCGGGTTCCTGACCAGCGTGAAGCTGCTGCGTTTCGAACCGGTAGGTTCTTTCTTTTCCGTTTGTACTCATTATTCTACTCCTTTGTATTTGGTTATTGATTATTTCTTCTTACTCAAGCTTCGATCAAAAAAAAACCTCTCCGGGAAGATTCCGAAGAGGTTTTTACTAAACATCTTCTCTCATCTTTCCCTCGTTTTCTGTATAACAGAACGGGGCAGGAAGTAGCACCGGCTTCAAGGATTTTATCCTGAATGGTTGCCAAGGTTTCACAGGGCCTGTTCCCTCGACCTTTCTCGATAAGAGCTTCGAGTATAATTATGTCAAAAAACGAAAAAGCCCTTTCGATCAGTTCGGAAGGGCTTGTGTAATCTTTATATTAAAGAACTCAGCAAGTGTCCTTCCGGTATGATGAATGCATCATACAGCAACAACACATCGCCATAATATTTAATTCCGCGTTTATATTTATCTTCAGGGTTTTCATTTGATCTATCCAAATATATATTTAATATGCTTTCGTGTCAAGAATAATTCTGTATTTTTTTTAATTCATCGAAAGCAGGAAGTTTTTAACTTCACTAAACTTGTCAGAAAGCCGTATTGACTGTTTCTCTTTCTTAAGACATTCCTTCAGCCTCTCGGGAATATCAATCTCAATTCCAAGAACAGACTTAACAATATCAACAAACTTAGAAGGATGTGCGGTTTCAAGAGTTATTATAAGATTATCTTCTCCATATTTCTCTATAAAATCTTTAGAAGCAAGATACCCTACCGCTCCGTGTGGATCTATAACATAATTGAACTTTTCATAAACTTCTTTTATTGCAGAGATTGTCTGATCATCATCAAAACTTTTCGCGTAAATACTTTTCTTGATGCTCTCCAAATCGTTTTTATATAAATCAACTATTCTTGAAAAATTACTCGGATTGCCGACATCCATAGCATTAGACAAAGTTCTGATTGAAGGCTTGGGTTCAAGATTTCCGGTTACTAAATATTCTGTAAAAACTTTATTGCTGTTCACTGCTGCAATAAAACGTTCGACCTTCAATCCCATTTCTTTAGCAAATAATCCTGCTGTAAGGTTGCCGAAGTTGCCGCTTGGGATAGAAAATATGATTTTCTTTCCAAACTTCTTTACCTGTTTAAATGCATTTAGATAATAAAAAGATTGAGGAATCAGTCTCGCAATATTAATTGAGTTAGCCGACGAGAGATTTAATCTTTCATTTATATCTTTATCCACAAATGCTGATTTTACAAGTTTTTGGCAGTCATCAAAAGTTCCCGCTATTTCAAGAGCAGTAATATTTTTATCAAGAGTTGTTAGCTGCTTTTCCTGTATATCACTTATTTTTCCCGAAGGATAGAGGATAACAACTTTAATACCTTCAGCCAGGTAAAAACCGTTTGCAACAGCGCTGCCTGTGTCACCGGATGTTGCAACAAGAATAATTAATTCTTTATCGTTATTTCTATTGAAGTATGAAAATGTTCGCGCCATAAATCTCGCACCAAAATCTTTGAAAGCAAGAGTAGGACCATGAAATAACTCGAGTATAAAATGGTTATCATTTAGTCTTACAACGGGCGCATCGAAATTTATTGAATCTGAAATGATCTTTTCTAAATCACTATCTTTTATTTCATTATGGATAAAACCTTTAGCTATCTCAAGTGCTATCTCCTGGAAAGATTTATTTTCAATACTTTCAATAAAACTTCTCTTAATGGAAGGAACGGACACAGGCATAAATAAACCGCCATCATTGCTCAAGCCTTTTAAAACTGCTTCTCTAAAAGATACTTTTATTGATTTATTATTAGTGCTGTAATAATGCATTATTTCGCGGAAAGAATTTTAGGACCTTTTCTATTTATTCCTGATATATATATATCACATTCTATTTCGATTTTATCGAGAACTTTCTTCATTTCATTTGCAGTTTTATTTGCTGCCGCTTTTGATTTTGTGAGTGCAAAAAGAGAGGGACCTGAACCTGAAATGCTGCAGCCTACTGCACCAGCATCTATCGCTGCTTTTTTCATTTCATAAAATGATGGAATAAGAAGCGATCTAACAGGCTCTACAATAAAATCGTTTATTGACTTAGAGATAATAGTATAATCTTTTTTCATAAATCCTGTAACCAAAGATGCAATATTGCTCCATTGCTTAACTGCATCGGCAAGTGTAATTTCTTTTCTAAGCAGTCTTCTCATATCAGACGTGTTCATTACAATATGCGGATAAATTATAGCACAATTGAGATCATCAGGATAATCGATATTTATTACATCCAGATCATCACTGCATCTTATAACAACAAGACCACCATACAAAGCTGCGGCTACATTATCTGCGTGGTACCTTCCCCCGCTTGTTAACTTTTCCCCTTCCAGAGCAAATTTGAGCAATTCCCTTTTAGTTAATTTTGTATTAAGAAGATGATCTAGAGCTACGACTGCTGCTACTGCACTTGCTGCGCTTGAGCCCAATCCCGTACCCAGTGCCATATTTTTATAAATCTCGATCTCAATACCTTTTTCAAAACTTATTTCATTAAGGAACGCCCTTACAGCAACCCCGGCAGTATTTTGCTCTATATCTTTTGAAAGCTTGCCGCCATCACCTGAAATTTTCTTTATTGTAATGCCTTTGGAATTCCTTAATCTTACAACAACTTCATCACCTGGTTTTTCTATTGCGAAACCGAGAACATCGAATCCGCAGCCAACATTAGTTACAGAAGCAGGTGCAAAAGCCCGGACTTCCTTCATTATATTATTCCCTTGGCTTTCATTAATTCACCACAAAGTATTGCACCGCCCGCAGCGCCCCGTATCGTGTTATGAGAAAGTACAATAAATTTATAATCGAATAATTTATCTTCTCTTAGTCTTCCCGTCGCAACAGCCATTCCTTTATCAAGATTCCTGTGAATTCTCGGCTGGGGGTACTTTTCTTCTTCGAAATAATAAATCGGGTTCTCCGGCGCAAAAGGTAATTTTAATTTCTGGGGTTCGGCGGAAAAATTTATCCACGCTTTTTTAACTTCTTCAATGGAAGCTTTCTTTTTCAATTTAACCTGCACACACTCTGTGTGACCGTCAATCACTCCAACCCTGTTACATTGAGCGCTGATTTTAATATCAATATTTTTTATTCCTGTCGGATCAAATTCACCTAATATTTTTAAAGGCTCACTTTCCATTTTTGGTTCTTCTCCACCGATAAATGGAATTACGTTATCAATAATATCGAGGCTTGAAACTCCCGGGTAACCTGCACCGGATAATCCCTGCATGGTTACGACATTTACTAGTTCTAATCCAAAAGCATCCGCGAGAGGTTTAAGAGCCAGCACCATACCTATTGTCGAGCAATTCGGATTAGTAACAATGAGCCCTCCATTGTATTTCTGATATTTAACAAGCTGAAGATGATCGGGATTAATTTCCGGGACAAGTAAGGGAACATCCTTATCCATCCTGTGATTTTTTGAATTGGAAATAACTGCATATCCTTTTGAAGCAAAAGCTGTTTCAACTTCTCCGGCTATTGAAGAATCCAGACCGGAGAAAGTAACTTTGCTCTCGAGTCCCGGCTCACAATTCTTTACAGTTAAGTTTTTAACACTTTCAGGAATTGGTGTTGACTGAACCCAATTAACAGCTTCTTTATAAGGTTTACCTGCAGATCTTTCTGAAGCTGCGACTTCTTTAACCTCGAACCAGGGATGATTTTCCAATAATTGAATAAATCTTTGACCGACGCTTCCTGTAGCGCCTAAAACTGCAACCGGAATTTTCTGTGACATTGTATTTCTATTTTAATGAATAAATAATTTTATAAAGTTTGATAAAAAAAGTATTTTCTTGACCTCACCCCTCTCCTTAGTAAGGAGAGGGGACAACACGCACTTCAAAGTCCTCTCCTTAATAAGGAGAGGATTTAGGTGAGGTTAACTTAAGTAATTTGAAATTCTTATAACGTCTGCAAAAACACCGGCTGCGGTAACTTCCACACCGGCTCCAGGACCTTTAATAACTATCGGTCTGCTGCCGCAATTAACTGTTCTAACCGATAAAATATTATCCGAGCCGTCAAGAAAATAAAACGGATGATCTTCTCCAACTTCTGTTAATGCAACTTTAGCGCTATTATTTTTTAGTTCAGCAACATAGCAAAGTTTCCTTTTTTTCTTCTCAGCGGCAAATCGCATCTTTTCAAAAAATGAATCATATTCTTTTAACTTTTGCAGGAATTCATCCGCACTTTTTATTGCCATCAGCTTTTTAGGAACAATATTTTCAACCTTCATTTGTTTTAGCTCAAGAGGTATTCCAATTTCTCTCGCAAGTATCAAAAGCTTACGAGCTACATCGGTTCCCTTAAGATCTTCCCTGGGATCAGGTTCAGTAAAGCCTTTTTGTTTAGCTTCTAAAACTATTTCGCTGAATTTTTTATTCTTATCGAAGGAATTAAAAATATAACTCAAAGTGCCCGATAAAATACCCTCGATCTTAAGTATTTTATCTCCGCTTGAAACAAGATCTTTCAATGTTCCGATTATAGGCAACCCTGCTCCTACATTTGTCTCATACGCAAACTTAACATTGTGCTTTAGTGCTAATTCTTTTAATTCAATATATTTACTGAACGTCGAGGAATTTGCAACTTTGTTTGGGGTGACAATAGAAATATTCGCTTTAAAAATTTCTTCGTATTTTTTTACTACTTCTTTGCTGGCGGTACAATCAACAAAAATGCTGTTGCTTAAATTAAGCCTTACCATTTCCTTCACAAAAGCTGAAAGATCGGTTTTAAGTCCTGAACTAATAAGTTTATCTTTCCAACCGACAGTGTTAATACCGTCTGAATCAAAAAACATATTTCTACTGTTTGCGAGTCCGACTATTTTCAGCCTAAGTCCGTACTCTTTCTGAAGATAATTTTGTTGCTGATTTATCTGTTCCAGCACAGTTGTTCCAACTTTACCGGGACCGATAAGAAATATATTAACAGACTTTACGGAGGATAAAAAGAAAGCATCGTGGAGAACGTTCAAAGCTTTTGATTCATCCTGCCGGGAGATTACAACAGATATATTTCTCTCAGAAGATCCCTGTGCAATTGCGGAAATATTAATACCGTTTCTTCCAAGAGAGTTAAAAACTTTTCCCGAGATACCGGGAGTTTTCCTCATATTTTCCCCAACTACAGCTATTATGGACATTGAACTTTCTACTTCAGGTTTATTTATCAAACCTTCTCTGATCTCATATCTGAATTCCTGCTCGATAGCTTTTTGTGCAGCTAAAGCATAAGCAGGCAAAACAGCAATACAAAGAGAATGTTCCGAAGAAGCCTGCGTAATTAAAATTACACTAATATTTTTATCAGCCAGAGCACCAAATATTCTTTGCGAGGTGCCGGCTACACCTACCATTCCGCTGCCGTTAATTCCGATCAACGAAATACTATCAATAGATGATATGCCTTTAATTAAGTAACCATTCCTGTTGGTTTTACTCCCTATCAAAGTCCCTTCGAACTTTGTATTAAAGGTATTCTTTATTCTTACAGGAATACTTTTGTTTAAAGCCGGTTGCATTGTTGGCGGATAAATAACTTTAGCACCAAAATGGGAGAGTTCCATAGCTTCTTCATAAGAAAGATTTTTTATGGGGAAAACATTTTTCACCTTACGCGGGTCGGCAGTCAAAACTCCGTCTACATCTGTCCATATTTCAATTTCTTTTGCATTTAATACGGATGCAAAAATAGCCGCAGTGTAATCGGAACCGCCTCTTCCTAAAGTAGTCGTTTCTTCATTAGCAGTAGAACCAATGAAGCCGGTAACAACTTTAAGTTTTCCGGGATTAGTAAAAGCCTTTTTAATTAAATCGCTTGTTAACACAAAATCTACTTTCGCATTCCCGAACGATTCATCGGTCTTAATAATTTTCCGGCTGTCAATAAACTCTGAACTAATTCCTGTTACATTAAGATAATTTGAGACAATGTAAGTTGATAATCTTTCTCCGAAGCTCATAATAAAATCGAGGCTTCGCGGAGATATTTCTTTAACTAAGAACACACCATGCAAAACATCTTCCAATTCGTTTAGAGTAAGCTTTACACACGAAAGAGTTTCGGTCTGATACTTTACAGGCAATAATTCTTTAACAATCGATATATGAAGTTCCTCGAGATGTTTGAATTGCAACTCGTAATTCTGATCCCCTTTCGATGCAATAGTGCTCATTTTAACAAGGCGATCAGTTACACCGCCAAAGGCTGATAAAACAACTACAATCTCTTTATGTTTTTTCAGATTGCTTTTTAATATCGAGACAACATTTTTTATTTTCTCAACGTTGCCTATAGATGTACCGCCAAACTTAAATACTATCATTTTTTATTGCTGTTAATTATAATTTCAAAAAAAAACCGGCTCCTCTTTTGAAGCCGGCTTTTATTATACACTATGTTTATTAAATAAAACCCTGCTTCAGCCTCCAGGCATAGTAGTCTTCATTGTGCCTGTAGTGGTACATTTAGCAGTAGTTTTATATGTGTAACTATTTAATATCATATTGACAGGTGTAAAACTAATACTAAAATAATGTTTTGTCAATAGGAGAGATTTTTAGATATTGAATATTTTTTATTGAAAATAATCTTTCAATTATTTAAGTTGTTTTTGAGTTAAATAACATACCAACTGAATAAATATGATAATCTTAAGAAACGACGAGGACTAAATAAAATAATTATATGTTAGTTTTTGATAGTGAAAAATATAATGTCAGTAGTTAAACCTTATAGAAGAATTTGCAGACAATTTGCTGATGGGACATATGGAACACGTGGAAGGTGGGAATATATGCTTCATAAGAAATATGCAAAATCTCCCGAACATTATATAAGAGCATTTCTTTTAATACAAAAAGATTTATTAACACTTTTTGATTATATAGAACCCGCTGATAAGAATTCCAAAACTTACTCTTATAGAATTCACGAACTACTTTTGAGAACTTGTGTAGAAGTTGAAGCCAATTGTAAAGCAATCTTAATAGAAAATGGATACAGAAAGAAAAGTGATAATATGTGTATGAATGATTATAAGAAAATTGAAATTTCCCATAAACTTTCATCTTACAAAATAAAACTACCAATATGGAACGGGAAGAAAAACGTAAGAGATCCATTTTCGGAATGGAAATCTAAAGGCACTCTACAGTGGTATGATATATATAATCAAACAAAACACGACAGGCATTCAAAATTTAAATTAGCAACCTTTGATAATCTCATAGATGCTATATGCGGATTAATATCGTTAATTTCATCACAATTCTGGAGATGTGACTTCCCACCTACTGAATGGATACTCAGTCTTGGAGGAATAAATGATGGGATGGAATCAGCAATAGGTGAGTATTTTAGAGTAAAATTCCCTACTGATTGGGACGTCTCAGAAAGATATGAGTTTGATTGGAATCAATTAAAAAATGATACGGATCCATTTCAAAATTCTAACTATTGAAAAAATGTTATACAAAATCTCAGCAGTTTTATTTCTTTTAAGTATATATGTTTATCCGCAAAAAATTGTTGAAGCGTACCAACCGCCGGAAGGATATTTAAGAATCGGTCCCGAACCTGAACGGATGATACCCATGGTAGAAAAAGGATTTACACTTATTCTGCCGGAAGGTGAAGTAAACGGAGTTGTCGTTGTTCCCTGCTCAAAAAGGATTGATGTAAAAGAAAATATTAATAAAAAAGGTTCTCTTGAGGGCGAAGCTATTAAAAAGAATTTTGCAGTCGTCCGTATTCTTACAGGAAATCCGTTGGACTTTTATTTTAATAACGATGTAATGAAAGATGTTGCAAAAAGACTTCAGTCTGTCTTAATAGAAAACGATATTAGAGGGAAACCAATTTATTTTACGGGATTATCTCTTGAAGGCACACGATGCCTCAAACTTGCAATCTTTCTTCAAAGGAATAAAGAAAAATACTGGGTTCAGCCTTCTGCAGTTGCTATTGTTGACGCACCGCTGGATATGGTAAGATTCTGGGATGCAGAGAACCGTGTAATGATAAATAATTTTTATCCCGATGCTGCTGAAGAAGGGAAATGGGTAACATATCTTCTCAAAGAAAATCTTGGAACCCCGGAGGAAAATTTTAATAACTATGTTGATTATTCCCCTTTCGTTTACAAAGCAGTAGATGGCGGCAATGCAAAATATTTAAGAAATGTTCCGGTAAGAGCTTACCACGAGCCTGATGTAAACTGGTGGATTGAAAACCGGAGAAAAGATTATTACAGTATGAACTCTATTGATCTCGCTGCTTTAATAAACCAGTTGAAATTGTTGCACAATGACCAATCCGAATTGATAACGACATATCAGAAACGTGAAGGATCCAGTGAAGGTTCGTCACCTCATACTGATTCAATTGTAGATTATGCTGAGTTGATGGTTTGGTTTTTATCTCATAATAATTGAAAAAGATTTTTTTATGACATTCAACGAATACAAATTATCGCTTAGTCAAAATTCTCCTCCAAAAAATCTTAATGATCTGTTAATTGCTCTTTGGTATGATGCAAAAGGTGACCCGTCTACCGACGAGGCAAGCTGGGATAAAGTCCACAAAATAACTCAGGATATAAGCGGGAAAGATGCAGCGTGGGTTCATGCTTATCTTCACAGGAAAGAAGGAGATTCCGGTAATGCATCCTACTGGTACTCAAGAGCAGGAAAACAATTTTCTAATAAAACTCTTGATGAAGAATGGGAGGAGATTGTTAAAGCGTTGTTAAATAGGTGAAGTGCAAGTGTAAGATCAAGTGCAAGAGCAGGTAAGATTAATACCTATCCAATTTAAATTTTTCACCGAGATAAAGTTTCCTAACTTCTTCATCGTTTGCAAGAACTTCTGCATTTCCCTGTTTAAATAGAACGCCTTCAATAAGGATATAAGCGTTATCAACTATGCTTAAAGTTTCATGTACATTATGATCTGTAACAAGAACACCGATTCCCCTGTTTTTTAAGTTTGAAACGATCACCATTATGTCTTCTACGGCAATTGGATCAACGCCGGCAAAAGGCTCATCGAGAAGAATGAAACTCGGCTCGGTAGCTAATGCTCTCGCTATTTCAGTTCTTCTTCTTTCGCCGCCGCTTAGCTGGTAACCCATGCTTTTACGAATATTCGTAATGCTTAAATCTTCAAGAAGCTGTTCGCACTTTTCTTTTCTTTCCTTTGAATTAAGGTTCATCATTTCAAGCACAGCAATAATATTCTGCTCGACTGTAAGTCTTCTAAAGACCGATGCTTCCTGCGGCAGGTAACCAATTCCCATTCTAGCTCTTTTGTACATCGGGATAGTTGTAATGTCATTATCATCGAGAAAAACTTTGCCTTCATCCGGTCGAATCATTCCGACAATCATATAAAATGTTGTAGTTTTTCCCGCACCGTTTGGTCCGAGCAATCCAACAATTTCTCCTTTGGAAACCTGGATAGTAACGTTGTTTACAACTTTTCTTTTCTTATAAATTTTTACTAAGTCTTCGCTGCGTAGTGTTTTCATTTTTTATTGTGAAACGGCTCGCCTCGTCTCCGACTCGGCGGAGCGGGCAAATGGCAGACGGCAAACGTAATTTAATTTGTTTTATCAATTAGTTTTGTTAACATAGCAAATATATGGTTAATTAAATTACTTAATTCATTTATAAAGCCGTCACTAATATAATTTAACTTCAAAGATATTTCTAATTGTGTATCTAATTCAATCAAAGATGAGCGTGATATCTCATAAAATCTTTTTCTCTCAAAATATGATCTTCTTGAAGCACCTTCAGCTATATTTGAAGATACGGATACTACAGCTCTTCTCATTTGTGAAGTTAAACCATATAATTCCTCCTTAGGATAAGCTTTTGTAAGCCTGTAAATTTCTGAAATTAAATTCAAGCTTAATTTCCAAACATTCAAATTTTTATGACCAAGGTTTAACATTTTCCTCCATTTAATTTATAATTATTTTTCGTCTGCCATCTGCCGTTTGCCATCTGCCTTTAACAACTCATTTTTACCCGGCTTGTTAGTATAAAATTTAAACAATGGTAACGTAAAAGTTAACTCCTTCCCTTCCACTTGATTTTCCGGGTAGAACTCGCTTGCAGGTGTACCGTATAACCTTACCTCACTGACTTCTTTATCATCAAATACAATCCTTGCTGATTGTGAAGACGATCTCGTCAGTCCGTTCGGTTCTTCATCTTCAAATAAATAATAGATGCTTAGAACATTCCCGTAAATTTCAGTGTTTGATAAAACACCTTCGTCAAAATTCAGAACAACTCTTTCACCGCTTGTCTGGTCATAACGGTTTGTGTATTTTTCATTCCGCGACAAAATAAACGCATTCCTGAAAACTTCAAGAAGTTTTATCTGGTTTTCTCTCATATAAATTGCAACAGTATCTCCCGTCAACTGGGAATTATCGTACCAAAGCACAGGCTGTTTCGCTTCTTCTTCAATTTTATAAGTTATAATTTCTCCTTCATTTCTATAATAAATTGTAAAATCATTTATGCTGGCAAACCCGCTTCTTACAATTCTTACCGAATCCTTTGCTTTGAAGAGATCGATTGTATCTCTCCATGCTTCCATAATATTACTTCTGATTACCAGCGTATCGATTTTCATAGAAAAAATAGTATCTATCATTCCGGTAACAAGAGTATCGGCAACTTTATTGTATGAAGTATCGATTTGAATAAGCAAAGGGTTTTTATCAATCAACGTATAATATCTCTCTGCATAATCTTCGAGATGATCTCCATAAATCTGAACATTATTTGCCGGGTTGCTTATCCCGACATTATTATCGGCATACGTTATTCTTTTATTTCTGAAATACTCAAGACTGTCTGCCGTTATAATATTTTCTTCCTGAACTATCTTAACATTATTTACCGCAATCATCCTGTCTTCTTCTTTATAATAAATTAATTCATCTGAAGTAAGAGTAGCGGAAGTATCGAAGAGAGTTACATTGCTTATAAATACTGCTTTATCTTCATCAAAGAAATAATCGCCGGAGTCTGCGATTAATATTACTTTCTGGTCATCGAGCTTTACTCCCGAAGTGCTTGTCGCTTTTTTAAGATTACCCGAATAATAAGCTGCTTCGGTCGTTATAGTCATACTATCCTGTTTAACTACAACATTTCCTATAAGATCAGCATCATTCTTTGCTAAATACTGAACAGCCTTATTACAGGTCATTACAACGTCAGCCTGTCTTAATATAACATTGCCGTAAACTTCACGAACAGATTCACCATTTATAACTTTTCCTACAAGGCTGTCACCAACAACAGTTATGTATTCATCCTGTTGAGGATAAATATTAACTATGGAGAAAGCAAAAATAATTATTGATAATATGTATTTCATTTTCTTGATTTCATGATTCTTAATCTTACTCTTACTCTTAATTCGATAAACCTTTTTGATTAAGAGTACGATTAAGATTAGGATTAAGAGACTTCTCGTACTTGCTCTTGCACTTACACATGAACCTACTCTTACACTACAACGAATCCCTTTTAGTTACATAAGTAATATTGTAGATAACATAATTCTGAATATGCTGATCCGATTCAAAACCATATCCTTGTATTTTTTCTTTGGTAGAAATGATTGTTACAAATTTATCGGAGACAATTTTTTTATCCGAATTTCTCCATTTAAGTTCATCTGTTGTAATAGTCGAACCGCTGTCGCTTACAACAATCACACTGTCAATTGCATAAAGATCTCTTGTTGCATCATCGACTCTTCCCTTTTTAGCTGTAAGTG
>MGZZ01000154.1 GCA_001802795.1 Ignavibacteria bacterium GWC2_36_12
AAATTAGCCTACGAGGGCGAAGCGGTCAGAAGTTATGTTTAAAAAGTCTCTCAAGTAAATTAAATTCAAGTTTTTCACAACTAAATTTAAGGAGACTTTTTATGAATAGCTCTAAAAATATTTCGTTCACCGGTTCTCATTTCTTTGTTGGCTTTGATGCTCATCTGAAGAACTGGAAAGTAACTACCAGATTCAATAGTATTGAACTGAAAACTTTCTCAATGAACCCTTCACCTGTAGAACTGTTTAATTACTTAAAGAAAAATTATCCCGGAGGTATTTACCACATAGTTTATGAAGCAGGATTCTGCGGCTTCTGGGCATTAAGAAAATTCCGTGAGCTTGATGTTGACTGCATTGTTGTTAATCCTTCAGATGTCCCTACTTCAAATAAAGAAAAAGTAAATAAGAATGATCCCATTGATTCCCGGAAGCTTGCACGTGAACTGGAGAATAAATCTCTTAAAGGTATTTACATCCCCGATATCTTTCACGAAGAACTTCGCCATATGATGAGGCTCCGCTTCCGGATTGTGCAGAACCAGACCCGGGTTAAGAACAGGATTAAAGGATTGCTTCATACACAGGGAATTACTATTCCTCTTAACTTTACAGGCAACTCCCGCTGGTCTGCTTCATTCATCCAGTGGCTTAAAGAAATAAATCTCAATACAGATGCAGGTCAGTTCACTCTCAGCAATCTGATCCAGCAGCTTCAGCAGCAAAGAGAACATAATAAAAATGTTCTCAGGCAGTTAAGACAGCAGGCAAAGCAAAAACATATAGCTCCTGTAATAAATGCTCTGCTATCTGTTCCCGGTGTAGGCTTCATTACTGCAATGTCACTTTACACTGAAATAGTTGATATGAAAAGATTTTCTAACCAGCAGCAGCTCGCTGCTTTTGTCGGACTTGTTCCTTCAACAAGATCTTCTGATGAGACTATCTATAATAATGGTATTTCCTTCAGAAGAAATAAGTTCTTAAGACCAATTATGGTTGAGGCTGCCTGGACTGCTGTTAAACAAGACCCTGCTATGACTCTTAAATACAGGGAGCTTACAAAAAGAATGAAACCACAGAACGCAATTATCAGAATAGCAAGAAAACTATTGCAAAGAATAAGACACGTTTGGCTTAACCAGGAAGATTATGTTTACTCTTTAGTTGCTTAGCAGTAAGCTTACAAGTAAGAAAAATAATTAAAGGAAATAAAAGAATAATTTATTTAGCGGTGAGGACCATTTACTCAACCCTGTCCACAAGGGAAACAAGTCCCAAACAGTCTGCTGCATTTAGTAACATCTGTAAAGTGGATTACTGTCAGATTGTGGCCGCACCTTTTTGAATTTCATTTTTACTTTTTGTCCAGTCCCTTTGGGAACGAGGATTTATAACAGGATGATTCTTTTATTTTATTAAGTTAATATTTAACCACAAAAAGGAAAAGGGATAAGATTGGTTTATCAGTTTACCCGCCTCTGGCGTGGCTTATCTCTTTTCTACTTGTCCGCCTTTGGGGGAAATTATTATTTTAGGAGAAAAAGAAAAAACAAAAATAAGTTTATTACACATATTGACTTTTTACATAACGGGTTGAAGCACTTGTTAGGCAGTTTTTATTTTTGATAGCACAACTTTTTTTTGTTTTGTAAATACTATTTATCCAATAATTAATCTAGCTTTTAAAGATTGTGAGTGTTCCACCGCAAATATCACATCGAAGTTTCGTTTCTGAAACACAAAAAGAGCACCAACACGTCTGACAAGTTGGACAGAAAAATCCATGACCTTGCAATTTCATATCGTCAAGCGGTACAAATGGTTCTACACTCTCTTTTTGCAATCCTTTGAGTAACATTTCGAAAGGGGAACTTTTTTTAGTGCTTTGTTCTTCATTGTCCATCGGCAGAACAGGATAGCCACACCTTGCACAATTAGTTTTGGATTTTGATAATTCCGGCAATGGGTTTCTTTCACCGTATTCAATCAACTCTTGAGTAGCTTCATTAAAAATCATTATCATATCTTTCCCCAAATTCCCTTCAGGTGTTTCAACAATTAGGTATTTTTGTTCCTCTTTCACATCAGTAGCTCTGAGGAATTCCATAGCTCGTACTTTGTTTGATGCTTTATAAACAATGTATGTATTTCCATTCGTGACTTCTTTTTCTTTATATTTTACATCTGAGAACTGCGAGTTTTTTGTACCTTTCTTGGCTTTTTGAGAAGTTTTCATTTTTGAAGTTTCCATTTCTTCTACCGGTTCTAAGAATTCTTCACTTTCAAGTATATATTCAACACCTTCTCTTATTCTCCAATTTTTATGTTTAAGAAACTTTTTTAATATTTTTTTAGAAAAATAAATCCTTCGTCCCTCTATAAGTTTTAAAAATATTGCTAATGCTTTTCCGTGTGTTCTTTTTTTCCCAAGTGCATTTATTAAATGTTCTACTAATGGTTTTGGGGCCGCATTCCCAATTTCTTTAATTTCATCGAGTACTTGTGCTAAAGCAAAGTCCGCTTGATTACGTATTGATTTACTAAACGGATACCTCGATGCTTTAATTAAGTTATAAATATTCCCATCGTTTTTTAATTTTGAAATATTAGGTTTTATAAACATAAGACCTCCTATACTATATATTATATACTGCCTAACGACGTTGCGCATAAGCCGCAGCCCATAACAGGACTGCCGAACAGAAGCACAATGCCGATGATTTAAAAAAATTTGTTTAGCAAAATCACCTTGAATGGCAATGCCAAACGAAGCCACCAAACCAGAAAATTACAAATTAGCCGATGGATATTACGCTGTCGGCTTAATGCGCTGGTTAGGCACGGGTTTTTTTATTTTACCTTTATTTTTTTACTACACTCTTTAATTTATTTTTTTAATGTAGTGAATAAAATTTAAACTCAACCTTTCCCCCACCTTTTCATTACAGCCTTGCTTACCTTTAGGCTTTACATTGATGCCGCTGTTATAAAACTTGAAACGGCACTAAATTTATTTTTTACAACCACTTTTTATAACCAGCTATCTTGTACTGAAAAACAAAAGCAGAACAACATACTTGGTTTACACATATTAGTATAAAAAGCAATGTTATTGTGAACAGCCATTATTACACTTGCACAAACTTTACAAGAAGGACTTATTTGAATAACATTAATGTAAAACGATGTTTGAATTACCAGCGCTTAATTATAACCGGTTAATATTATTTTATCACCAAGCTTTACTTTACCATTACTGCTGTTTACCCAAGGGCTAAACACTGATTTAGTTTTTATAAAATTAATATTGGCAGTAAAAAAATAATAACCACAATTTAAATGAACTCTACTAACCGGCAATGAAAAAAGTAACCTGAAAAACAAAATTGATTTTACCACTTAGTATAACCACCAACTTTATGAGAACACCGACAAAACATCGTAACTAAGTTTTTATGAATTATAAACTTGAGTCACACACTGAAAAACGCACCTTGATATTACTAAAGCTTAAAATTACCCTCGTGCCTAACGGCGTTGTGCATAAGCCGCAGCCCAGAACAAGAATTTAGCTTAGAACACAAATGCCGATAATTATTAAAAAATTTTTTAGCTCTATAACCTTGAACAAGATAGCCGTTACGGAACGACTACCCTTAAAATTATACAAATGCCGAATGCGAAAACGCTGTCGGCTTGATGCACTTGTTAGGCAATAGAGTATTGAGAAAAAGAAAGTTGACTGATTTAATTTCTAATCATTCGTTTCATCACTACAACTACCAACCTGGTTGCCATCTTCTATTTGTGAACCAGTTATATATTCGTTAATTGTAAGATAAAAATCATATCCATACAACACAGTCTTTTTTCCTGTTCCATATGCATATTTTTCTAATAGATATATACCTTTGCCCGAACGAATAGGAAAATCGATGTTATTGAGAAATTTAACAATATAAGTTTTTCCTTTCTTTGCTTCGAATGCGATCGTGCAAGATATACCCCCTGGCAATTTTTTTTCTGTATTAATGGTAGTATTGTTTGAAACAATAGATCTAATTTCACCACGAAAATAGCCCATATCAACAAATATTTCATAATTGCCCGGCAGAATGGATTTCAAATCTTCTGAATTCCAACTATACGTTTTATTATTACCTTTAAGAATAATAAGACTTGGTCTTCTAGAAAATTCCTTTGGTCCAAATGCTTGAAATTCTTTTCCAAAAACTTTAATAAAGGCAACTTCTTCTGAGGGTAATGTGGCTCCATCATACAACTGGCTGGAACCGCATGCACTTAAAAACAAACTAATTGAAACTAGTAATGGGAAAGTTAGTTTCTTAATAATCATTTTACTATCTCCTTATATTTAGTATTATATTGCCTAACTATTACTTATACTGAACTGGCGATCTTCAATTCAGTCGTTATTTAGGAATTATTTTCTGAAATACCGACCGCATAAAAATCCTGTTTCATTCTCTAATTTCTTCAAATACATACCTTTATAAGGTAACAAAAATTTCAACTTCAATAAACATTTCATTAATAAATTTCTCATATATCAACTTTTAATCTAAAGGGCTCCTAACACTCATTCCTCTATTAAGAACATGAGTGTATATCATAGTTGTCTTAATCCCGTGAGATAGTTTCTTGTTCTGTTTTTGATATATCTTTTACCCCATGCAGTCTTTAAATATTTTTCCCTTTTAGTTGCATCCTGTTGATTTAAGCATCCCTCCCAATAGATTAATTTTAAAGGTACTCTATTCTTCGTAGAAGTAACTTTACCTTTATTATGATCTTCAATTCTTCTTAATAAATTGTTTGTATAACCAACATAGAACTGTAAATCTCTTTCAGATTGAAGAACATATGTATAAAAGTAATTCATAATGAATATCTCACGGGATGAACATAACTATGTCCCAATAATTCCTGCACCGTTCTTATATCGTAACCTGCCTGAAGCAAATGTGTTGCAAATGAATGTCTTAATGTATGTGGTGAAGCAGGCTTTGGTATATCTGCTTTCCTTGACGCTTTCTTAAATTCTTTTTGAAAAGTGCTTTGTGCTATGTGAAATCTGAATTTCTTATTACTATTTTCTTTACTGCTAAGGGTTTTAGCCGGAAAAATATATTGCCAGCCGAATTCTTTTCCTGCAGTGGGATATTTTACTTCAAGTGCATAAGGAAGCGGAGCCTCAATATTACCTGCTGCCAAATCTTTTTTGTGTAGGTTTTTAACTCTGTTTATATGAGCTTTTAGTTCTGTGACCAATGAATCGGGTAAAATCGTTACCCTGTCTTTTTCACCTTTTCCATCCCTTATAGTTATTGTTCTGAATTCAAAATCCAGGTCCTTTACTCTTATTCTTAAACATTCGGAAAGCCTTAACCCTGAACCGTAAAGAATTCTTCCCACCAGAGAAGCAACTCCATCTAAGTTTTTTAATATTGAATTCGTTTCTTGCTTTGTTAAAACCAAAGGTATATGCCTCTTCTTCTGTGTAAACTTAATTTCATTTATCCAGCCGATTTCTTTCTTAAATATTTCTCTGTAAAGATAAAGGATAGAATTCAATGCCTGGTTCTGTGTTGCAGCTGATACATTATGATTCACAGCAAGGTTATTAATGAATGCTCTGATTTCATCAGCACCCATTTCTTTGGGATGGCGTTTGTTATGGAAAAGAATGAATCTTTTTATCCAGCTAAGGTAGGTTTTCTCAGTCCTTAGGCTATAGTGCCTTCCCCTAAGTTCTGTTCGGACTATGTCTAGAAGTTTCTGTGCGGGCATGTTTGCACCCCTTTACTCCCATAAAGTTTTGCTTACAAATTATGTTTTTATCCGAAAAGAAGCAAAATAAAAAATACAGAGATATTTGCTGAGTGTTAAGTAAGATGATGGAAAGAATTATTACGTTTAGCTCTTGGGTTAAATTATAAGATATTTATTTAGAGACAGTATATTTTTATAAAAGGTTGCAAATAATTCACTCCCTAAAATTCCCATATATTAGAGTTTTTTAAGATTCATTAATTTTCTACGAATATTTGCAGAGACATAAAAACTAATCCATAAAGTAATGGTGATGGTAATAGAAAAAAATTGTGTATATGACAGAATCCCTGCAAATTCGATATTTGAATCCCAACGATAGAACTCGATTATAAAACGGCTTACAGCATACAATGTAATAAACAACAAAAATGAATGACCATCATATGTCATCTTTTTTTGGAAAGTGAGTAGGACAGAAAGTATTATTAAACCTGAAAAAGAATGATACAGTTGAGTCGGATGAACTGGCAAAGACATTAAATCGTTTGGGGAAATTTGTCCTGATGATATCTGTAACATATATGGTGCACTTCCCCTGGGGAAACTTGTCGCCCAGGGAATATTTGAGATTTTTCCAAAACAACATCCATTCATAAAACAACCAATACGGGTTAAAAAAACTCCCTGTGCAATAGGTATAGCACAACAGTCTGCAAATTTCCATATTGATATTCTTTCTTTCCTTAGATAAATAAGAACGCTGATTGATCCTACAATCATTCCACCGAACGAAGAGAATCCTCCCTTCCAAAGTTTAAAGATCTCAACCGGGAAAATTAAAAAGAATTGATAGTGCTGAACTATATAGTGCAACCTCGCTCCTAAGATAGTAAAGATAAAAGCGACGAAGAGTACATTCAAAGAAATTGGAATTGGGATTTCTTTTTTTTCAGCAGCTTTTACACATAAGTATATCCCTATTAAGCAAGCAAGGATAAACATTGCAACAAAGTCTGGAAGGATAATGTTTATACCTATTTTTGACCTAAAATATTCTTCAATCAGTGGTCTGATAGATTCCTCAGAAATATAAGTTTTCTACAACTTAATTTAGAGTTTAATGCCCTACAAACTTCATATGCACTCTACAATATCAATTTTTCTTTCGAATTTTAATTTTCCAGCCAAATATAAAAGCTATGGGAAGAAGTAAAAGACCGTAATAAAAAGTAGCACTCCTTAAATCAGATTGATCTTTTCGCTTTAGTAGTCCTATGAAATCTTTTGGGAGTTTATATGTTTGTGACCCTTCTTTTGATTTTAAAGTATCCGGGATTTTCCGTGTTGTATCAGCACAAATAAGAGACTCGTAAGCATTTAACCGGCCTTCTGTTACTACCTTTCCGGAAAGTGAAGTTTTAGGATCAACATTATCTAGAATACAATCTTTAACACCATAGTGATTTAACCATGAATAATGAGACCATACAAGAGCCGCAACACCAGATACATGAGGAGCAGCCATAGACGTACCGTCAAAATTGTCATATCCGTCCCTTACCGTGCTTAGGATTTCTTCACCGGGAGCTCCTATATGCACAGATGTTAGACCAAAATTTGAGAAACTGGATAGATTATCGTTGTGGTCAGTTGCTGCTACAGAGATAACATTATTGAGGTTGAAAGGAGGAGCGCCGTAGTTTGATGGAAAATGCGGGGAAACGTCGTTATCTGTTCCGTCATTACCGGCAGCTGCTATAAATAAGACTCCATGCGAATCAGCATAAGCGATTGCATTTCTTAGCACGGCTGATTCACTGCCGCCCCCCCAACTTGCATTGATGACTTTAGCACTATTATCCACAGCATAGATAATAGCCTCCGCAGCATCAGAGGAACTACCAGAAGCGCCGCAATTGAACCCCCCGCAAGTTACCGGGTCCATAAATTTTAATGCCATCATTTGGGTCTGAAAATTCACACCGGCAATCCCAATATTATTATTGCCGATAGCACCAATAATACCGGCGACGTGTGTTCCGTGGTCGTGATCGTCCATAGGATTATTATCGCTGTTTTTAAAATCCCACCCATAAATATCGTCTACATAACCATTCAAATCATTATCTATTCCATCTCCAGAGATCTCCCCGGGATTTTTCCAGATGTTCAGATCTAAATCCTTGTGATCATATTTAATTCCTGTATCTGTTATACCTATTATTACCGAAGTATCGCCACTGGTTATCTCCCAGGCTTCTGGAGCATCAATATCTGCATCCGTTGTTCCACCAGATGAACCGGTATTATGTAATCCCCACTGTTCACTAAACCTAGGATCATTGGGTATATAGTCAAGCTCATAAAGGTAATTGGGTTCCGCATACTCCACAGCAGGATTCTCTTTTAAAATTTTAATGGCATCGTTTACATCCATATCATCGGATAGCTTTATGTGATAGACTCCTATATACTTTATCTCGGAAATTATTTGAGCTCTGAGTTTATCTAGAGATACTTTTACAGAATCTGTAGATATTGTTGATTTATATTTGACCAACAATTCTCCTTTAACAAACTCGGCATTAAAAGAGATAAAATATATAACAACCATTATTATGGCTATTACTACTATAAGTCCTACCCCTAATAGAATTGTTTTTTTCATTTTTATTCCCTCCAAATTATAATATTAACTTTAATATTAATTAACCAATTATTTCTTATCGGTTTTATAGCTATAGTTAGGTTCGATAAATTCGATGTAAGGGTTTGTTCTATATTTTTCAATTATTTCATCAACAGATGATTTCGAATGAATTTTATACAAAGTAACATCTAAACGAGGTATCTCTTTTATTTTTTCCAATCCGATTTCTTTAATAAGCGAATCTATTACGGTAGTGCTTGTATTGGTTTTAAATTTAATCAAGATCTCATTGGATTTATTATCTGATTGATTCTGTTTACAAGAGAATAGCAAAACGGAAAAAAGCATTATAATTAAAATCATTATATGATTTATAAATTGTAACATCTATTTGTCTCAATTAATTCCGCACATAGCTATTTATCTCAACCCAAGTAATATTAATGTAGCCATTATGATAGGACCAACATACTGAACCACTATTGTCGTACGAAGCATTTTCATCTCTTATTCTATGACGCGTTATACTTAATTATTTATAAACTGAATCTTAGAAGTATACCCATTCAATCTTATCCCATCTTAATTACTCTCAACTTATAGTTTTATCAAGAAAGATGCAAACGTGAAAGTGGAATATTTACTATATATCAAGAAATGTGAGTTGAAGTAAAGAGAAGTGTAGAAAAAGAGAGAGAACGTAGCGTAATTATAAGTAGATAGTTCATCCCTCTAAAAACATAAAAAGTATTTTCCCATTCCTAATACTAAATTCCTAATCCGAAATCCTGAATTAAAACAAGCTTTTATGCAGTGCTTCAAGAACCGCTTTTTTATCATCGGAAGGAATCAGTATTGAAATGTTGTGCCTGCTTCCTCCATACGAGATCATCCTTAATGAAAAATCATTTAATGCTTCGAATACTTTCTTTATATATCCTTTCTGGTTCATAATGTTGTGTCCTACAAGACAAACAATCGTCATATTCTTACCGACTTCAACGTCGCCCAGGTTCTTTAATTCCTCAACAATTTTTCTCAGTCTCGATGCATCGTCTATCGTTACTGAAACAGCTACCTCAGATGTAGTTATCATATCTATTGGAGTTTCATAATGTTGAAATACCTGGAATACTTTTGTTAAAAATCCGTAAGCGAGCAGCATCCTTCCGGATTTTACTTTTATTACTGTTATTCCGTCTTTAGCTGCAACTGCTTTTATTCCATCGCCGTTCGGCTTATCGGTAATAAGTGTTCCTTCATCATCCGGCTTCATTGTATTCTTTAATCTTACCGGGACGTTTGCATTTTTAGCAGGAAGCACAGTGGAAGGGTGAAGAACTTTTGCACCAAAGTAAGCAAGCTCAGCAGCCTCATCGAATGAAAGCCGGGAAATAGCATAAGTGTTTTCCACGAACCGAGGATCGTTGTTATGAAAGCCGCTTATGTCCGTCCATATTTGCACTTCTTCCGAATCTAACGCAACTCCTATAAGCGATGCTGTATAATCGCTTCCGCCCCTTTTAAGATTATCAATTTCCCCATGAAGGTTTTTGCAAATGTAACCTTGCGTTATAAAAAGCTTTTTACCCGGGTACGATCCGAGCTCTCTTGTAAGGTTTTCTTTGATATAATATCTGTCCGGCTCGTCGTTCGTATCGATTCTCATAAAGTTTAAAGCGGGGAGAAGAACAGAATCGATTTTTGCCTCGGTAAGATAATAATGGAAAAGTTCCGTCGAGATTAATTCTCCCTGTGCAAGTATTTTCTTTTCTTCAATTCCTGAAAAATCGTCATTCGTAAACGAACGGATAAAATCGAAACGCGAAGTAATAAATTCCTTTCCACTGGATTTAAACACTTTTGTAGAATAAAGTTCATCAACTACTTTGAAATACTTTTCTTCGAGAGCGTTAATAATTTCGTGAGCTTGCTCAGGTTTATTCTTGTAAAGTGAATTGCTTATTTCAACCAATGAGTTGGTAGTGCCTGATAAAGCGGATAAAACAATTATTTTCGGTTCATCGTTATTGATTAACCCGGCAACCGCTTTCATTCTTTCTGCCGACCCAACCGACGTTCCGCCGAACTTTAATACTTTCATGTCCTCTTCTTGCGATATGTTTTTAAATTCAAGATGTAAATATAAAGCATTGAAAGGAAAGAGTCATAAAACGAACTATCTTTTTTATCTGTGATCATTACTGTCTAAAATAATTTTGAAAATGGAAACATCTTTTTAATAATTAAAATATTCTAATATTTTTTGCAACTTCCAAAACTCATCCCAACCCTTCTCTTGCAAAGAGAAGGGCTTATAGAATGTTATGACTTAATGTTAATTTTTTGTCGGAAGATTGTCATTTATCGTTTTATTGTCAATAAGTCTCTCTCTTTTTAAGAGAGAGACTAGAGTGAGTTATTTTTATTTTGGACTGATTTATCTGTGATTAAAATAAAAGAAACTGCTTCGGGCGAGCAAGCTCAGACTGACAAAATTGGACTTTTGAGACAACCTCCGTATGTGCTCGATACCTTTTTTTTGAAAGAGATTATGACAAAGTTATTGCCTATAGCAGAGTGCATCCCTTTTTAACATGAACAAATAATTATCACTTAATAATCTCCGACTCTCTAAGAATATCTTTTGTAATTGATATTCTTCCGCTTGCATCTTCGTCATTATCTATATCAATATTGTTGGCAAAGAAAAAAACATCGTCCCCTTTTATAACGTAGCCAACAAACCATCCCACTTGCCTGGTTAACCTGGCTCCCCAACCGGTTTTTGCCCGTAATATATAATCATCTGTTTTTTCGTATATCATAATATCTTTAACTATTTCAATTGCTCTTGAAGAGAAGGGGAGATCGTTATTATAAAGTTTTACTAAAATATCTACCTGCTGTTTTGGTGTGATTCGTAAATCCCCCTGCAGCCAGAACAAATCGATTCCCCCGTTTATATTTTGATTTCCGTATCCGGCAGTATCGATATATTTCTGCATTCTTTCCTGCCCGATTCTCCTGGCAAGTTCCTGGTAAAACCAAACGACTGAATATTTAAATGCACTTCGCAGGTTATTATCTTTATTCCATTGTTCGTTGCCGCGGTCAACACTATCCCATTTTATAATTTCATTTTCATCTTTAATTACGCCGGTTTCCAGAGCTACGAGTGAATTAAAAATCTTAAAAGTCGATGCAGGAATAAAAGCTGAATCTGTTCTCTTTAGATTGTAGCCTGAGTATTTATTTTGTTTCAAATCATAAAGAAGAAAACATCCGTCGATATTTCTTTCTTTAAAATATTTTCCAAATTCAGGATGTTCTTCAAATGTCTGAGATGTAATAACCACGTAGGGAAATAGGAACAGTAAAGTTATAATGATGGCGGTCCGAAAGACCGCCGGCAAATTTAATTTAGTCATAAACATTTCTATAATGCAGTGTCGCCCGATTCGCCCGTTCTTATTCTTATACTATCCTTCAGCTTATAAATGAATATTTTTCCATCACCAACCTGACCTGTTTTACCTGTTTTCACAATAATGTCGATAGCTTTTTCAGTCATACCATCCGGGCAAACCAGTTCAATTTTAATTTTTGGGACAAAATTTATAGTGTATTCTGTTCCCCTGTAAACTTCTTTGTGACCTTTTTGTCTTCCATATCCGCGGACTTCCGACACTGTTAAACCGGGAAACCCCGCTTCGCTTAGTGCATCCTGAACCTCATCTAATTTATGAGGTCTTATGATAGCTTCAATTTTTTCCATTTCGGCTCCATTAATTTTGTGTATTAAAATATTTT
>MGZZ01000155.1 GCA_001802795.1 Ignavibacteria bacterium GWC2_36_12
ATTTTGGTTTTAATCTCAATAGCCGTTAGAAAAATAGGCTGTAAAATTATTATGCTTTGCCCCACCATTGGTAATTAAGAAAGAAGAAATTGATTGGGCATTGGAGAGAGTTGAAGAAGTACTATCTCAACCTTAACTTATTCTCTGTAGGGACAAGGTGACTTGTCCCGCCTTGGCGGGATGCCTTGTCCTACTTATTAAAAAGAAGTGCTTAACCCTGTGAAGATTTACTGTTGAAAACAAATGATGGATGCAGGAAGAAAAAATAGGTAGGGTATTTCGAAAAATTTACTTAATCTTTTACAATAATTGCGCATAACGTGTGCACAAACCACGCCGTGCCGCACTCTATGCTTTTTATGATTGAGTGCGGCATAGAACGAACTCTATATGTAGAGCCAAACTGAGCTTCAACCTGCCTTACCAAATGATGTGAGTGTCGTGACCACATTTGTTAGTTGCAGTTGCCCTTTTATCTCAGCAGTCCATCAACTTGTAAGTAAAGAAGGACGCGGATCAAAAATGGAGGCTTATGGTGAAGCCCACGCTTGTGTTGTGGAAGCGCAATGTCTGGGGCGGAATATTTGCCTCGGACACTGCTGGTGCGTCTCTTGACGGGCCGAACACTTTATCAGCGACCAGCCCTAATGAAAGTCCATCCACAAGTTCGAACTCAAGTTGAACAAAGAGGTACGCAACCACAAAATTGTCGGAAACACTGAAAGAGGAATTCAGTTGCGAACCGGTTCCGCTTTGCGTATACGCCCATACGGTTGTTGTTCTGCTGTAGTCAATGGAAGCAGCCCCAAACCCGCCACCAACTTTTAAGTCTAACCGTGGATCAAGTAGGTCATACAGCGGTTTGTATAACGCCACGATGTATTTTCCGGTTGCTTCAAACGACTGGAACCCATTGTAACTTTTGGAGTCGCTATTGCCAAGGGTTTCGTACCCGAAACTGAATTGTGGCGGTTCGCTGAACCACACCAAGGCAACCCCTACCTCTACTTCCGGCACCACAGAGTAAGTTACTTGCACCTTCCTGAGCCAATTAAACTCGCTTATTGTATTGTAATCATAGGACGTACTTGACCCAGGCAGGTTGAGCTTTGGCATGTTTGAATTAACATGACTTCCCTGGAAAGTGATATGCACTTTGCTTTCGCGTGACTCATGAGTTGCAGCCCTTAGCAAACGAGACTTTTCCCCAGTTTTTGCTTCGCCGCTTCCTGTAAAATCGAAGACTTCCTCCTTTTGCACAGAGCCTGGGTCGACAAGATACCCGATGCCAGCTCCAAGCGCAATACTCGGAACGACAACAAGGAGATACAAAGACAAATCCCGTGATTCAACAAATCCACCGTGATCTTGTGATCTCGTAAGTATGAGCGTACCGGCATATCCTGCAAGAACTGCCCCATATATTGGCCCTCGACCCGACCCTCGCTCGTAGGTCAGGATTATTCTGCTTATGTCGGCAAATGGAATTGTCACCTCACGCTCCGATGAGAATACAACAATGTACTCTTCTCCTATTTCGGCAAGTTTTCCTCGGATTGCGTCCTGATTAGGGCGGAAGATAATCGCCTGTTTCATCGCCGTACTCTTTACTTGCACTTGCCCGAACGTTATCTGACTCATGAATAAACACAGTAGAACACCCGCAATGATAATATTCTTGGACATTGTCTGCTCCTCTTAATGACCGCTGTAAGCCGCTACCAGAATGAGATAAAAGACGCCAGCTCCAACCGGGATACCGATAAGAAAACCTGCGATAAAGCTGCCGCCGCTGCTTGACCCCTCTTGTTCAAATCTCACCTCAAGGACCTTCTCAGGATCGATCTCGACGTTCTTGCCACCCGTCATTCCGACAATCACGCGATTCGATTTTCCATCAGTTGTTTTTTCAATGTACCGTCCTCCCTTGCTATCGAATTCGATGATTTCCCCATTCTTGAGAACGACTGTGGCGATTTTGAAATTAGATCCAACAGGGATTTCATTGCCGGGAAGGGTGACGCGATTCGTAACCGAGCATCCATAGATCGTGACGACATGGACTGTAATGAGCAGCCAAACCAAAGACTGTATGAATCCCTGATGTTTCATTTTGAACTCTCCTTATATAATTGATGTGCTGGCAATTGCAGCTAACTAGTGTAACTACGCCATATGGCGTTTATTATACCAACTTGGGTGGATATACGCCACAATTTTTTTTGTTTAGTGCTCATTTAGTCTCTTTTAACATCATTGCTTTATCTAAGGGGTTAACAATATTTGCAATAGATTTTTTACTAACGTGTGTATAGATTTCTGTAGTCTTAGAACTTGAATGTCCAAGTAATTCCTGAATATATCTTAAGTCAGTGCCGTTTTCCAACAAATGTGTTGCAAAAGAATGTCTTAATGAATGCACTGTAACCATCTTTCTTATTCCAACTTCTTCAATTGCCCTTTTAAAAATACTTTGTATTCAGGCATAATGCTTTCTACCGTTTCCACCTTCAAAAAGAAAAGTCTTCGGTTTCTGATTTTACCCCTTCCATTATTTACTCGCAATTGCCTTCAGGATGAAACTCTCAGTTAGGTAAACCTTCGGTACATAAGTCACATTCGCTCATCAAGCAAGATTGAATTCTATTGGATTATTCATTCGGTCTGTTTTTATTTATTGGTTAGCTTATTATAGAACCCGCAAGGATAAAGTAAAGAATTTTGGTTTTAATCTCAATAGCCGTTAGAAAAATAGGCTGTAAAATTATTATGCTTTGCCCCACCATTGGTAATTAAGAAGGAAGAAATTAATTGGGCGCTGGAGAGAATTGAGGAGGTGTTAACGAATCTTTAATCCCCGCCTCAAAAATTTTAATGAGAATTATCCTGTAGGGACAGGTCGCGACCTGTCCCTACAGTAATTTTATTTATAATATTAAAAAGATGTATATGATTTAATAATTATAAATCCAAATTATCTGGAAATTCATTGGCAATTTCAAATCGTAATGGATTTTGCTCAATATATCTTCTGATTAGAAATAACTCCTTTTCATTCCTTATCACTCTATCATAAAAAGATCTCTGCCATTGATAAAGATAAGCCCACATTTAAAAGTATAAAATAATAATATTCTACAAAATCTTTTTATAAACGAAAAGACAGATTATTCTTAGAGAAATTAAAAAAGGGTTGAATTGTAAAAGTCGTAACGATGTTAATTGTAACTACTCTTTTACTGCATACTGCAATAAATCAGCAAGGACTTCTTTGGTTTCTACCAAAGCTTCGCCAAGCTTTTTAATTCTTTCCTGAGCACTTTCAAGATCGTTATGCTTGCCCGAAATTTCGACTGCGAGAGCTTCATCACCGATCTTTTTTGCACCTACAGAATAGCTTGCGCCTTTTATAGTATGAGCTTCAATAATAATTTTTTTAAGATCGCCGCTTACTACATACGATTCAAGCTTCTGATACCTTAAATATACATCGTCAACGTAGGAAGCTATAACTTCCCTCTGAAAAGATTCGTCCCCCATGCTCACTTTGTTAAGATGGTCAAAATCAAAAACTCCTTCAGACAACGGTTCTGATTTCTGTCCGGTTTTATCCTGGGTATCCTTTTTAACACCGATATTTAAAAGCTTATCAATTGACTTCATTAAGTGTTCCGCAATTATAGGTTTAGTTACATAATCGTCCATTCCCACACTCAAGCATTTTTCTTTGTCCCCCATCAAAGCATGGGCAGTTATAGCAACTATGGGGATACTACCCTTTTTACCGTCAAGTTTACGAATCTCCGAAGTTGCAGTAAAGCCATCCATTTCAGGCATTTGCACGTCCATTAAAATCAGGCTGAAATCGTTTTCCTGAACAGCTTTTAAAGCTTCCCAACCATTGAAAACGGTTACACAATTAAAACCTGCATCATTAAGGATGCGAACTGCTACTTTTTGATTAATCTTATTATCCTCGGCAAGAAGAATTTTATGTTTTCCTCTGTCAGTTTTAATGTTATTAGTAGCCGGTGGTTTTTCATTTGATTTCTTAACAGAATTATCAACCTTAAGTTCATAGTTCTTATTCAGACTATTAACTTTGTGTGAATGCTGCTGTTTCTGTAACGTCAGCTTAAGTGTAAAAGTGATTTTTGTCCCTTTTCCATAGTCGCTTTCAATCCCAACGTCCCCTCCCATCATATTAATAAACTCTTTTGATATGACAAGCCCCAGGCCTGTACCACCATGTTTTTTGGTTTCAGAAGAATCTACTTGTGAAAACGGTTTGAATAAAAGCTTAAGTTTGTCTGAAGGAATTCCAATGCCTGTATCTTCCACAAATGCTTTTAGCTCACAACTGTTATTATTTAGCAGTTTACCTTCAACATTTATTTTTACTCCCCCTATTTCAGTAAACTTCACCGAATTACTCAATAGATTAGTAAAGATCTGTCTAATCCTCTTACTATCTCCTCTTAAAAGGAGCGGCGTATCTTCAGAAATTTCCTTTGAAATTTCCAGGTTTTTTTCTTTTGCCTTCATTAGAACAACCGACACAGATTCATCGATTAAGTCCGAAAGGTTAAAGTCGACATTTGCAAGTTCCATCTTTCCTGCTTCAATCTTGGAGAGATCGAGTAAATCATTAATAATATCCAGAAGTGATTCTGCAGATTGCTTTGCACTGGTAACAAACTGTGTCATTTCATCTTCATTTTCAAATGCATTCATTTCAATTAAAGACAAATACCCTATAATGCCATTCATCGGCGTTCTTATCTCATGACTCATATTTGCAAGGAACTGACTTTTTACAAGGCTCGATTGTACCGCTTCTCTTGCAAGCTGATCCGATTTTATTTTTTCTTTTCTCAATTCTTCCTGAGCTTTTTCCCTTTCATTTTCAGCTTTTACCTGTTCTGTTATGTCCTGCATATTTCCTTCAAAGTAGATCCCTGCCTCGTCATCGTTTATTATTCTATCGCTTAGCCTCACAATTATCTCTGACTGATCCTTTCTTAGCAGAACTATCCGCTCATTCTTAATTTCTCCCTCCTGCTGAAGTTTTTTAACTAACCTAATTCTTTCTTCCGGATACTTATAAATATCTTTCCTGATATCGACCTTCATTAAATCTTCTTCATCATAATAACCTAAAATTTCTACCATAGCTTTGTTAACGGTTATAAACCGACCGTCCAAACTTGACTGGAACATTCCTTCCGCCGAATTATCGAATATTGACCTGAACTTCTTTTCAGAAATGAAAACCGAGTAAGACTTTTCGGCAAGCAACATCCTGAGCCTGAAATTAACAGCGCTTCCAATAACAGAAATAATGCTTAAAAACAAAACGAAGAGAACTGATTCATACATATTAGGAAGAAAGTAAATACTTTGTCCGTTCATCAGAATAGCTGCCGCAAAAACCACGTTATAGTAAATTGCCACTAAAATCTGGTTCTTTACATCCCAGCTAAGAAACAGTGCAGAAGTAAATATCATTAACCCGACAATCTGTGAATTGACAATGAGTGTCGATGGCAGGAGGTATATCATATACCCTGTTGAGACAATTATTGTTATCAACAGAATATGTACCAGCAATACTGATCTTGCACTTCCAAATTTTGAGTATAGAACAACTAATACTGAGAAAGACAAAAGTGTAGCAGACAGCCTGGTAAAATAAACCTGGAGCGAATAGTCGGAGAAATATCTAACCTCAAAGATCATTGCAAACAATCCCGAAATTGCTATGAGCAAAGCCATAATCTTTAAAGGAGGAAGCAATAATTCGTTGGATTGCTCTTTTACTTTCTGATAGCTCTTTTCAGAAATGTTTCTTTTCGTTTTATAAATAAAATCTGCGATTGTTATTGTTGGCTGCATATATTAGTGGTCTTCAGTTAAAAAATCACTTGAATTTTATCCATTATTGTGCCAGAAAGGCACTTTTTGAAGTATATAAAGTGATTATAAAAACATTAACTATATTCGAGCTTTTCACTTTTGTTCGATAAAATTTTAGCTATAAATAATGCCTATTATTACTTTTTTTTACATAGATTTGAGGAGTTTTTTACTGATATAAATTATGGCTGATTTTTTCTACTCAATTGATTTAAGCATCCTCTATTTTTTTAACCACACTTTGTCTTCCAGAGCGCTCGATTCTTTCTTCCTTTTGATTACCAATGTTAACCATTGGTATATAGCCTATGCAATCCTTCTTGGGCTTTGTTTTTTCAAAGGAGGAACTAAAGGTAAACTTGCTGTTGTTGGAGTGATTTTGTTGATAATAGTTACAGATCAATTCAGTCATAAAGTTTTAAAAGAATTATTCCTTCGTCCCCGACCGTGTATTGCACTTGGAGATGTTATTACTCCAGCAGGTTGCGGAGGCACATATTCATTCCCATCGAATCATGCTTTTAACAATTTTGCGGCAGCCACTTTCTTTTTTTTACTATACAAAAATTTGAAATGGGTGTTGTTTAGCAGCGCAGCTCTTGTTGCTTTGTCAAGAGTTTATTTAGGATTGCACTACCCCTCGGATATACTTGCAGGTGCTGTCTTTGGTGTTCTGTTCGGATACCTTTTTTCTCTGCTTGTTATTAAAATAAATTCATTCCTTACAAAAAAGAAAACAGAATAAATTATATTGGCATTGTTTTTTTTGCTTAGAATGGAGGAATAAATGTTAAATAATGGAAAACTATTTCTTCGCTTCGCGGAAGAAAAAGATATTCCGGTAATCCTTTCTCTCATAAAAGAACTTGCAGAATATGAAAAGTTGCTTGACGAGGTAAGAGTAACGGAAGAAATTCTCAAAGAGAATCTCTTTGGAAAAAGAAGATATGCGGAAGTGATTATTGCTGAACTTGACGGGAAAACTGCAGGACAGGCTCTCTTCTTTCATAACTTTTCTACTTTTTTAGGTAAGCCTGGAATTTACTTAGAAGATCTTTATGTGAAACAGGAGTTCCGCGGAAAAGGAATTGGAAAAGCATTATTAAATAAAATAATTGAAATAGCTAAAGAAAGAGATTGTGGAAGAGTCGAGTGGGTTGTACTTGACTGGAATAAACCGGCAATCAGTTTTTATAAAAAACTTGGGGCTGAAGGGATGAAAGATTGGTTAGTTTACAGGTTAAACAACGACAAATTTAACAGCTAAATGATTTTTCAACTTTTCTTATAATTTTTCTATCTTAACCAAAGTAAAAACCAGAGTTCTAAAACCTTAAAAGATCAATAAAAGGAAAAATTATGCAAGACAAACGAGTAGTAATTACAGGAATGGGGGCAGTAACGCCGATAGGTTTATCTGTTGATGAATTCTGGAACTCGATGATGAACAGCGTAAGCGGTTGCGATTATATAAAAGGTTTTGATGCATCGCGCGTAGAAACAAAATTTGCTTGCGAACTCAAAGGATTTGATCCTGCTAATTATATGGATAAAAAGTCTGCAAGAAGACTTGATCCGTTCAGCCAGTACGCACTTGCTGCTGCAAAAATGGCTGTTGAAGATTCAGGTTTAAAGCCGGAGAGCATGTTGGCAGAAGATAAAGAAAAAACAGGTGTTATTTTTGGCAGTGGAATCGGAGGCTTTAATACTTTTTATAAACAAGCAATTATTAACCACTTAGAAGGACCGAACCGTGTTTCTCCTTTTTTTATACCGATGATGATTCCTGATATTGCTTCCGGGATGATTGCTATAGAATACGGCTTTAAAGGACCGAACCATTGTGTTGTTACGGCTTGTGCAACATCTAACAACAATATTATCGATTCTTACCTTTTAATAAAAAATGGTTTGGTGGATAGAGTATTATCCGGGGGAAGTGAAGCAGGAGTTCTTGAAATTGGTATTGCCGGATTCAATGCCTCCAAAGCTTTATCTACAAGAAACGATTCACCTAAAACTGCAAGCAGACCTTTTGATGCAACACGGGATGGTTTTGTTGTCGGAGAAGGTGGAGCTGTTTTGATTCTCGAAGAACTTGAAGTTGCAAAAAAACGGGGTGCAAAAATTTATGCAGAGATAATTGGTATCGGATTATCTGCTGATGCTTATCATATTACTGCCCCCGATCCTGAAGGAAGAGGAGCTATTCTTTCTATGCAAATGGCATTAAAAACTGCCGGGCTGCAACCGACAGATATAGATTATATAAATATGCACGGGACATCAACCAGTTTAGGTGATATTGCTGAAACTAATGCAATAAAATCTTTGTTCGGAGAATATGCTTATAAATTAAATGTCTCTTCAACAAAGAGTATGACGGGACACCTTTTGGGTGCCGCAGGCGGAGTAGAAGCGATTGCATCTATACTTGCTATAAGGAATAACATTGTTCCGCCTACAATAAATTTTGAACACCCTGATCCCGAATGTGATCTGAATTATACTTTCAATAAACCTCAGTCAAGAAATGTTGATGTTGCAATAAGTAATGCTTTCGGATTTGGCGGGCACAATACTTCAGTGGTATTCAAGAAATTTGAAGAATAAAAAAAAATTAACGTGAATTAGTATTGATAAAAAACGTTATTATCGGTTATTTTTTTCTGTCCCGGGAAACTCTTAACCTTTTATTAATCCCATCATTTCTTTTACTGCATCTTTTATTCCGACAAAAACAGCACGCGCAATAATTGCATGCCCGATGCTTACTTCATCAATATCCGGGACTTCTCTAAAAACTTTTATGTTTTGATAGTTAAGTCCGTGTCCGGCATTAACTCCGAGTCCTAATTTCTTGGCGTGCTTAGCTGCAATTCGTATTCTTTCCAGCTCATCAAATTGTTCTTCTTCAGAAAGTGCATTTGCAAAAACGCCTGTATGAATTTCAATGTAATCCGAGTTTATTTCTGAAGCAGCGTCAATCTGGTCAATATCGGGTTCAATAAAAAGTGAAACTTCTATTTCGGCATCATGTAGAGTTTTTATAGAGTTCTTGAAAAGATTTATGTTGTCAATAACATTAACACCACCTTCGGTAGTCAATTCTTGTCTCTTTTCAGGAACTATCGTTGCCAGTTCAGGACCGACATCGCAGGCTATTTTTATTATTTCATCTGTCGCAGCCATTTCAAGATCGAGCTTAGTTGTAATCAGTTCTCTTAAAAGTCTAACATCCCTTTCATTTATGTGCCTTCTGTCTTCCCTGAGATGAACAACAATACCATCAACACCAGCTTGCTCGGCAACCAGAGCCGCAGTAACCGGGTCAGGTTGAGTCTCTCCCCTGGCATTTCTGATTGTGGCAATATGATCTATGTTAAGTGTAAACCTCATTTTAATCCTCAAAATATTGTCTTTATTATGTTGATGAAAGAATTAATACCAATACCATAATCATCATTCTTATATCGGAGAACAGATATTAAATCAATACTAAACATAACACTCATATGAGTTATAATGCAATATAAAATTGAACCTGTTCTTAAAGCTAATACCCCTAAAGCAATTCCAGCTATAATTGCACCGAAGGTTTCCGGTGCCGGTTTGCCGTTGTGCAAAATCAAAAAGGGAATCATTTGAATTAATACAGCATAGTACCCGAAATGTTTTTTCAAACCGAATAGAACAAAACCACGCCAGACAAACTCCCACGAGAACATATAAACAAACATTCCTAATTCAAAAAGAAGAAATATTCCCCAGGAATTTCGCGCAGAAGCCAAGTGAGGATATGTTCTGTTGAATTCCGGTAATGATGAAACAAACCAGATAAGCGGCAGCATAACGAGTAAAAAGATGAGTGTAATTCTTATACCCGCTTTATAGTCCCCGAAAGAAATTCCGTATCCAGAAATCTTTTCCTTCATTAAGAATTTTATAATTAACAGGGGAAGAATAAAGTAAGTAAAAAAGTCCCCGATAAACCAATAATAGTATTCTATTAAAAATACATTTGAGTCGGACTGAAAATACTGAAATAAATAATGCCGGAAGAATGCCCTCGATGTATAGTAGTAGGATATCGTTTGAAGAACAGCAACTGAAATAAAAATAATAACAATTTTTTTGTCCAGGCTTTTGATTATACTCCAAAGCCTTCTTAACTCACTTTTTATTAAAAACTTTTCCATTGGGGTTTATAAGAAACTCTTGCAAGATAAGGAATAAAAATTATTTAAACCGCTTTTTTAGAGATATAACAGAGTTTACCCAGCCGGAAAACCTTGACAAGATTTTTATTAAATGCTATATTAGCACTCACCATTTAAGAGTGCTAATATTCTTTTACAACCCATTATAAAAAAAGGAGTTAACAATGAGTAAAATAAATTTAACACCTTTAGCCGACAGGGTTATTATAAAACCCAGCGAGGCTGAAGAAAAGACCAAAGGCGGAATTATCCTGCCGGATACAGCAAAAGAAAAACCTATTGAAGGAACAATTGTAGCTGCTGGTCCCGGGAAAATTACAGATGATGGAAAGACAGTAAAACTGGGCGTCAAAATCGGCGACAAAGTATTGTATGGAAAATACAGTGGAACTGAAGTCACCGTTGAAGGCGAAGAATATTTGATAATGAGAGAGAGTGATATCTTTGCGATTGTCGGTTAGTCAAGTGTTTTAGTAACAATGAAATTTAGAAATAAAATAAGGAGATAAAAACAATGGCTTCAAAATTAATAGAGTATGACAGCGACGCACGAACTAAACTTAAAAAAGGTGTAGATAAACTTGCTAATGCTGTAAAAGTAACATTAGGGCCTAAAGGGCGTAATGTTATTCTTGAAAAGAAATTCGGTGCACCAACTATAACAAAAGATGGTGTTACCGTTGCCAAGGAAATTGAACTTGATGATGCTGTAGAGAATATGGGTGCACAGATGGTCCGTGAAGTTGCATCTAAAACAAGTGATGTTGCAGGTGATGGTACTACAACTGCTACTGTTCTGGCTCAGGCAATTTACAGGGAAGGTTTGAAGAATGTTACTGCGGGCGCAAATCCAATGGATCTGAAACGCGGAATTGATCTGGCGGTTACCAAAGTTATAGAGCATCTTAAAAGCGTAAGTAAAGATGTTGAAGGAAGAAATGAAATTGCCCAGGTTGGTTCAATCTCTGCAAATAATGATAAATCAATCGGCGATTTGATTGCAGATGCAATGGAAAAGGTCGGGAAAGACGGCGTTATTACCGTTGAAGAAGCAAAGGGTACGGAAACCTCGTTAGATGTTGTAGAAGGTATGCAATTCGACCGTGGGTATCTTTCACCTTATTTTGTGACCGATGCTGAATCAATGGAAGCAGTTCTTGAAGATCCGTATATCCTGATCCACGATAAAAAGATCTCTGCTATGAAAGACCTTCTGCCGATTCTTGAGAAAGTTGCTCAGCAGGGAAAATCAATGCTTATTATTGCTGAAGATCTTGAAGGTGAGGCACTTGCTACGCTTGTTGTAAATAAACTCCGCGGTACATTAAAAATAGCCGCAGTTAAAGCTCCCGGTTTCGGTGACAGAAGAAAAGCAATGCTCGAAGATATAGCAACATTGACAAACGGTACAGTTATTTCAGAAGAACGCGGTTTTAAACTAGAAAATGCAACCGTTTCTTATTTAGGCTCCGCTAAGAAAGTAGTAATAGATAAGGATAACACAACCGTCGTTGAAGGTGCAGGAAAATCTGAAGATATAAAGAAAAGAATAAACGAAATAAAAGTTCAGATTGAAAAAACCACATCTGATTATGATAAAGAAAAGTTACAGGAAAGATTAGCTAAGCTATCAGGCGGTGTTGCAGTCCTAAAGATCGGCGCCTCAACAGAAATAGAAATGAAAGAAAAGAAAGCCCGTGTTGAAGATGCTTTACACGCTACTCGCGCTGCAGTTGAAGAAGGTATTGTTGCAGGAGGTGGCGTTACTTTTGTCCGGGCTATAAATATACTTGAAAAACTTGAGGGTGAGAACGTAGATCAGACAACCGGAATTAAAATAATCCAGAAAGCTCTTGAAGAGCCGTTAAGACAAATTGTTAACAATGCCGGTATCGATGGTTCGGTAGTTCTTCAAAAAGTTAAAGAAGGAAAAGATGACTTCGGTTTTAACGCTGCTACTGAAAAGTACGAAAACCTGATTAAAGCAGGAGTTATTGATCCTACTAAAGTTGCCAGAACAGCCCTGGAAAATGCTGCTTCCGTGGCTTCTCTTCTAATTACAACAGAAGCTGTTGTCTATGAAAAGAAAGAAAAAGAACCAGCTATGCCTGCTATGCCTCCGGGCGGAATGGGAGGAATGGACTATTAATAGGTTCAAACTTCAGTAAAATTAGGCGGGAAACACTTCCCGCCTTTTTATTTTGTTAAACCTTCCTACTGGCATAATTTTTCCTTAACCGCATACCAAATAAGAATCTACATTATGCTCAGGATAAAAAATCTTAGTAAGAAGTTCGGAACTTTTACCGCTGTTGATAATATCAACCTGAAAATACTTAAGGGCGATCTTTACGGATTTTTAGGTGAAAACGGTGCAGGAAAGACAACAACTATGAAGGTAATAGCTGGTCTTTATTCGCCAACTTCAGGAAAAGTTCTAATTGATAATATCGATATTCAATCTGACCCTGTTACAGCTAAATTAAATATAGGATACATCCCCGATCAACCATTTCTTTACGACAAACTAACCGGCAGAGAATTTTTATACTTTAGCGGGGGATTGTATAATCTGACAAGAAAAAATATAAATGATAAGATCAAAGAGGTCGTTGATATCCTCCAGATAGGTTCCTGGATTGATAAAAAGACCGAGGAATATTCACAGGGTATGAAACAAAGAATAACAATCGCTTCTGCTATACTACATGACCCAAAACTAATAATCCTGGACGAACCTATGATTGGGCTGGATCCGCAAAGTGCGCTAATAGTTAAAAACCTTTTGAGAAAAAAAGCTTCGGAAGGAGCAGCCGTCTTCATGTCTACACACAGTTTACCGGTCGCCGAAGAATTGTGCAACAGGATAGGAATAATTAAAAACGGACGAATAATATTTGAAGATAACAGAGATGCTGTTGAAATGTTAAAGTCAAATATCAATTCCAGCTTTGAATCGCTTTTTCTCGAACTCACAAGGTAATGAATACCATAATACCGCATATATATTATTATAAACTTATAAGCTTTTTAAAAATCAGCTGTGGCAAAAATATCATTTCTGTTCTTAAGAATGCCGGAACTGTTTTAGTCTATTTATTTTTCGGTTTCGGGGTTTATATTTTTACACAGAATACCATAGAATATCTTCTCGAAGAGATAAAAATCGGCTCTTTTCTTTTGCATCGTTTCATTTCTGTTATACTTTTTATTTTTTTTCTTGCAGTTAATGTCGGAAACACCGTCGTATCATTTTCAACTTTATACAAATCGAAAGAAGTATCTTTCCTGATAACAAAGCCAATTGAATTTCGTCATGTTTTTTTTGTAAAATTTCTCGACAATTTTTTTCACAGTTCTACAACTCTTTTATTAATAATAGCGTCTGTCTTATTAGGATATGGTTCTTATTTTGACATGGGAATAGATTTCTATTTAATAACCCTGTTTTTTCAAATCATTCCTTTTATGCTTACAGCAGCCTGCCTGGGCGTTATTCTGCTTATGATAATCCTAAAGCTTGCTGAAAAATTTGGAGTGCGGAAAATACTCGCAGCAATATCATTATTATACTTTTCATCACTTATTTTATTCTTTAACGTAAGTAACCCCGTTTCACTTGTAACAGAAGTTATGAAATACTATCCGGATGTAGACCGCTACTTCGGATTTCTTGATAATAGTTTAATCACTTTGCTTCCCAACTTCTGGATTTCAGAAGCAATGTATTGGGTTGCAAACAATAATTATTTAAAAGCTTTACCATACTTTATTTCCCAGGTTGGTGTTGCTGCCTTTTTCCTTTTTCTCACAATTTTCCTTGCAAAGAAATGGTATTACAAAACTTTTGTAGTTTCATCGCAAATAAATTTCTCTTACTGGAAAAAAGAAAAAAGATCGGCTGCCATTTTAGCTTTCGGGAAAAAATCAATTTTCAAACCTCAGCTCGAGATAATAATAAAAAAAGAATTTTGGCTTTTCTTCAGGGAACCCAGCCAGTTTTTACATATGATCGTAATGCTTGTACTTATTGGAATATTCGTTGCAAGTATTTCAAGCTTAGATATCAAACTCTTATATGCTTACAATACTAATTTAAGAACTATTATTTATTTAATAGTTTTTTTATTTAACGTTTTTCTGATCGCATCGCTGGCGTTAAGATTTGTCTTTCCACTCGTAAGTTTAGAAGGGCAGGCTTATTGGAAAATAAGAAGTTCACCTGTCAACAGCACAAAACTCCTGATGACTAAATTTTTTACTTTTTTAGTGATACTTCTCTCTATAGGGCAATTAATTAATTTCTTCTCACACCTTAAATACCCGTTCGCTTTAACTTTAGCTTCATCAATAAATACTTTTTTCGTTACTGTCACTCTTGTATCGCTGAATTTCGGAATGGGGAGTTTATTTGCAAACTTTGGCGAAAAGAACCCGATTAAGATCGCTTCTTCGCAAGGGGCATCAATAACATTTCTTTTCACAATTATATATTTAATTTTTCTTATGATAATCCTCTTTTTCCCGGTGCATGATTTCTTTTATTTTAGTGATACCACCCATATGGCTGCAGGAAAACTAATCCAAACATCTTTGCTTATTGGTGTTGTAGCTTTGTTTGTGATGGCACTTTCTCTAAATATTTCATCTAAATCTCTAAAGCGGGATTTTCTATAATAATCTAAAGATTAATCTTATAGCTTAAAGAGAATCCCATATTAGGCTGCAATCTGAGGTCAGGTATGTAGGATGAAACTGTCGAGTTCTCCCCTTCTGAAAAGAAAAGTAAATCGAATTGGCTATAAAGCCAGAGTGTAGCATAACTAATAAAAGCAAGATTTCTCATCCTGTAGGAAAAGTTATAATCGTTATACTTTCCTGCTGCAGCATTTATATCTGTTTCCTGCAGATATTCTCTCTCTTTTTTATTAGTATCAATAATATATAAAACTCCCGCAGTTATTGAAGCAACGGAAAGTGCAGTTAAAGCCCATGATTTAAAATTATCTTCCAGGTAAAGATGTCCTGTCCCGGGAATAAAGACAGACCGCAAGAACGCCTGCTTTAATCTATATTCATAAAAAGTATCCCTTACTTTAACAGGAACCTCAACATAAAGAGTATCATATATTACAAGCGCAGGTTTGTCTTGCTTCCCATCCATACTTAATAAATATAAATTTTTCACTTTATTAAAAAAAGAAACTATCTTCGGTGAGGTATTTGATGGATTCAATTCATACGAAGAATCGACTTTAAGAATTTCTATAAAATTTGATCTTGCTTGTTGTTCATCCGAAAGGGAGAAATGAGCAACCCCTTTCATCCTGTAAATCTCAATTAGTTCGGGCTTGGTAAAATGGTTCTTATTATTAATTAATTGAGATGCTTCACTTATTACTTCTGAATATTCAAAGTTACTAAAGCTCTGAATTAAATCTTTCAGATCTTCCTTATCATCCTGGGATAGCAGAGGTCCCACGGAAGCCAAACAGAAAATTATTGCAGTTAAAAATTTATTCATTATTCCAACAAAGGCATCTTTCAGGCATCAATATAAGTTTTTTGACTGGAAAAAATAAATTTCAAATACTACTAAATAAGCTCAATTTTTTGCTTTTATGCTTTACTATCCAGCCCAACTGCCTATGTTCAAAAGTAAAAAGTTATTGTTAAATTTACGGAAGGACTGTTTTTATTAATTATTCTTCAGATCGTCAAAATTAAATCTCAAAGTAAGTGTTTCTTTTGCCTTAACAGTTATTACTTCTTCAATATCTTTATTATAGCCGGGGTTCCTGATAGATAAACTATAATTACCCGGCATAAGCACAACGGGTTTTAATAACGGGCTTGTGCTTTTATATTTCCCGTCAATATATATTTCTCCCCAGGGATAAATTTTACAATCCAGATAACCAACTTTTTCATAAAAATTAATTTTAACTGTTCGCAGCTTATTTTGCTTAATCTCTATAGATTCGAAATAAGAAGGAAAATCCGGGTGTACTAATCTTAATTCATAACTTCCGGCGTCAAGCTGTATACCCTGTTCCAAAGGAGTTGTCTCAATCTTCCTATTATTAATATAAATTTCTGCCCAGGGATTAGCTTCAACAAAAAGTTCACCGTAAGTAACTTTTTCTATATTATTTTCCTTTTTAGTGACCGGCTTTTTTTTTGTTTCAAGACCGATGTTAGTAGCTGTTTTTGTTTCAGTAACCTTGTCGTTCTTATTTAAGTTCTCTTTGGGAGCCGTATTTACATCTTCCCTGATAAGGTTGTCATCAGTTTTTTGAACATCATCTGCAGGAGTAAAAACTCTTACCAGGGCAATAATAATTATTACAACAGCAGATAAGTATAAAATACTTACTTTAATCTTGCCTTTCCGGGGAAGTTCCGCTACAGGTTGTGGTTTGTTATACTCAATTATTCCGAAATAGTTAAGAGCATCGAGTGCTGTCTTTGTTCTTTTGTTGAAATTCTTATGTAATAAGTTCAATAAAGCGTTTTGAATTTCGGAAGGTATTGAAGAAAGCTTAATTTCTTTTTCAATATTGAAATTCAGAATATTGTTAATTGTGTCGTTGATATCTTTTCCTATAAAAGGATTTTTCCCCGTAAACAATTCATAAATAACTATGCCGGACGAAAAAAGATCTGTTTGCGGGGTAAGCTCCTGACCTCTTATTTGCTCTGGTGACATATATCCAGGCGTACCCACAATAGATGATTTGTGCGTTAAGAAAAGGTCGTCTCTTACAAATGCCAACCCGAAATCGGCAATCTTTAATTCAAGTTTTGTATTTACTAAAATGTTTTCTGGTTTTATATCCCTGTGTACCACCCCGTTTTGATGCGCAATGCTTAAAGCCTTAAAGAGCTGAACAGAAAGATAAATTTTTTGTTCATTTGAAAGATTATTCTCCTTAATTATTTTCCTTAGATTTTTTCCTTCAAAATATTCGAACGATATATAAAAGTTGTCTCCAGCAGTTCCGAAATCAAGAACTTTTATGAGATTGGGATGGTCGAGCCGGGCAAGTATTTTTGCTTCTCTTTTAAACCGGTCAAGAAAAGTCTGATCCGGCAGTTCAAGCGCAGAGAGTGTTTTAAGTATTATTTTTTTTCCCAGGTAAACATGGTTTGCTAAATAAACAGAGGTGTGCTGATCTTTTTTCAGAGTGTCAATAATTTCAAACCTGTCGAACAGGATGTTCGATGCATTATTGGGTATTAAATTATTTATTTCCATTCATTTCTTTTAGCTTAAGCTGTACCCATCTGACTGAAACACCCAAAGACTTTGCTGTTAAGGTCCTGTTCTCATTGTACATTTTAAGTCTTTTTAAAAGAAGAACCTTTTCAAAATCTCTCAACGTCCCCATAAAATTAGCATCTTTCGAATCTTCTTCCAGTACAATATGTTCAGGAAGCAATTTGTTTGAATCGCAAAGTATAATAGCTCTTTGTATAACATTCTCCAGTTGCCTAACATTTCCCGGCCAACTATATTCCTCAAGCATTTTCATCGTGTCAGTTTCAATATGAATTTTTTTGTCAGAAAATTTCTTTATAAAATGATAGGTTAATAAAGGCACATCACCAATCCGTTCACGAAGAGGAGGAATTTTAACTGGAAATACATTAAGCCTGTAAAAAAGATCTTCCCTGAATTTATCTTCTTTAACAAGAAGGTTAAGATCTTTATTTGTCGCAGCTATTACACGCGCATCAATCTGAATGACTTTAGTATCTCCCAAACGCATTATCTCTTTACTCTGCAGTACCCTTAATAATTTTGCCTGAAGAGCCAAAGATATGTCAGCGATCTCATCAAGAAAAAATGTACCACCGCTTGCTACTTCAAAAAGCCCTTTCTTATCAAAAGAAGCACCCGTAAAAGCTCCTTTCTTAAATCCAAATAATTCGCTCTCAAGTAAAGTATCAGGAATAGAGCCGCAGAACTGGGCAAGATAGGGTTTATCGTTCCTGTCGCTTAAGTCGTGAATTGCTCTTGCTATTAGCTCTTTGCCCGTTCCACTTTCACCAAGCAATAAAACCGTTGCATCTGTGCGTGCAACCTTATTTATGAGAAGAGCAAGTTTTTGCATAACCACACTTTCCCCAATCAGCTTGGGAATTTTTTTCTCAGCTTCAATCCTATTGCGCAGAAGGATATTCTCTTTTTCCAGTGTTTCTAACTTGCTTATTTTATCCAGGGCGAGGGAGACAATGTTTGAGAAAAAATCGAGGAAGATCAGATTCTCCTCATTAAACTCTTTCCTGTTCATCCTGCTGTCTGCCAGAATTACACCCCATATTCTTTCATTTTTAATTATCGGTACACCAAGAACAGATTTGATATTCTGAAGCTGAACACTTTGAAACTGTGAAATATTCGGATCGCTTTGTACATCGTGGTACAAGCATGGCTGCCCAGTTTCTACCACCTTCTGAAGAATACCTGACGAAAACTCAGAAAGATCGGCGATGTCCTCTTTCTGAATATTTCTTGCAGTAATAATGCTAAACTGTTTTTTAATTTCGTCATATTGAACGAAAAGCCCGCGTTCTGCATTTACAACATCAATAACAAGGTCCAGTGTGTCGCTTATAAGCCTGTCGGTATAATTAACAGAATTCAATATCCTGCTTATTTGATAAAGCGTATCAAACTGTTCCTTGGATATCAGCCTGATTCTTTCTATGGTATCCGGTTCGTAAAAATTCATTTCTGCCCTTTGCTTTTCTCCCCAAAGATAACAAAATATTTGTTATTGAATTCGGAAAGTTGCTGCTTTTGATCTCGAACGGTTTTGATATTGGTCTATAATCCATATCACCCAGTAATAACTCCCTGCTGATAAGGTCTCTGTCATACTATAAGAAGTAGAATCTGACGGTATATTATCTTTTTTATGAACAAGCGTAGATTGAGTAAAAACTTCTAAAGTATAGGTAAAATAATAGTTTGCGCTGTATTTATCCCATTGAAAATTAATTGGCTGAAGAGCAATTGTATCATCATTAGACGGCAACTGACCTGTAACTTCTTCTTTTATAACGCGTGTTACTCTATCGCTCCCGATTGTAAATTCATTACCTTCTGAATCTTTGGTAATTATAAACAAATCCAATCCAACAGTTTGTTCGATATCAGTTAGATTCAATTCACCCGGAGTTATTGTTGCCTGGTAATCATTATCCAGCGGTTTCTTAAGATTATGTACTGAATTATAAACAAAAACGGTATCTACATATTCATCAAGATCAGTTATCCAGGCTTTTACAAAAAGTTCATACCTTACGGACTGATTAATAACATTAGTATATATCAAAACACTATCAAGCACAGGTACCCTGTTAAGATACAATTGGGTAAATTGTCTTTTGGAAGTTCCCCAGCTTATTTCAAGTGTATCGGATTTATAACCATCTTTATAAAAGATCAATGTCCCGTCTTCAAGAGGAATGTTATTAAACCTGTACCTTCCATTAGCATCTGTTTTAGTTATGATATTTTCCGGCTGCCAAAGTATATTGACATTTTCAATTCCGGCTCTGGGGAAGTTCGACGTTTGTACAGACCCTTCGATAATACCATAATCGTATTCGGGATTTAAAGGATCGAATGGATTTACCCTTGGGGCATTACAGGATAAATTAAAAAATATAAAAAGGATTAAACCAACGGTATTGCAAATAATTAGGGGTTTTGAATATTGTAAGAAACTTTTATGCATGACCAATACCTAAAAAATAATACTACCCCTGCCAATACTTAGCTATGTAATAATATAAAAATAAATATTATAATAATAAAAAAATGTTATAGGGGAATGATTATTCAATATCTCTTTTATATGTAGAGACATCTAAAATATCAATTATTTCACTATTCTTTATAATTACCGAGCTCAACTTATTTCCAGTATAAACAGAGGTATCAATATATGCTACGTTATTCTTTTCATGATAAATTACTTCTCTCTGTCTTGTATGACCGACCACCTGTAACTTACCGAGGTCCATAAGAGAATCTCTTGTCCACAAAATTCCATGATCGCTCATAAGGTTTGAACTAATAACCTTATTAATCTGCTCAATATTGCTGAGTACTTTTCTCGGAAGGCGGGACTTATAATATGAAGAAATACCGGCATGAGAAATAAAACAGTCGGGCAGATCGTAAAAAAGCGGGGCTTTAAAAATAAATTCAAGATGCTTGTGCATCTCATCCACTCTTTCAGAATAAGAATTAACTGTTGTTTCAGAGCCGTTATAAATCCACATTCTTCCCATTTCACTTCCCGGCTGATTGATAAAATGGTAGAACATATAATCATGATTGCCGGCAGTGAATTTAATATTTTCAGCTTTAATAAATTCAATTACTTCGTAGCTGAAATTTCCCCGGTCGACAAGGTCCCCCACAGTGTAAATTTCTATACCTGGATACTTATCTCTTATTTTTGAGATTAAATCCTTAAGTGTGTAAAAACAACCGTGAATATCTCCGATTACAGCAATCATATAAATTCCATTAAAAAAAAAGATCACATCAAGACGAGCGATTTTTTTAAGATTTAACTAAAAAAAGATTATCCCCTCTATCAATTGGTAGAGAAAACTCGCAAACGCCTGAATTCAACCTTGAAAATATCTGCTATTGCTTCATTCGAGCAATACCCCTGATAAGTGCACACTCCCTTTGATAATCCTGGATCCTCTAAAAGAGCATTTGATAGACTATTCTCAGCAATATTTTGTACATACCCGAATGCCGCATTATTTAAACCATAGCTGGCAGTTCTTGATACAAGAGCAGGCATGTTGGGAACACAATAATGAATTACATCATGAGCCAGGAAAACAGGATCCGAAACAGTAGTTAGCCTGCTGGTTTCTACACAGCCACCCTGGTCGATTGAGACATCTACAATTACAGCACCTTTCTTCATTTGTTTTACCATATCTTCAGTTACAAGATGAGGAGTTTTTTCACCTTTTATAAGAACAGCTCCGATCAAAACATCGGCAAACTTAACTCCGCGCGAAATAGTATAGGTATTAGCCATTACAGTAGTTATTCTCCTTCTGAATTCGTTTTCAAGACTGCGCAGCCTTTGTAAATCTTTGTCGAGAACAATAACTTGTGCGCCTCTTCCAAGCGCAGCCCTGGCAGCCGTCTTACCTACAACTCCCGCTCCTAATATTACAACTGCTGCAGGCGCTACACCAGGAATACCTCCTAATAAGATACCCCTCCCCCCTTTGTTGAAACTCTCAAGGTATCTTTCGGCAACCTGTATGGCAAGCTGACCTGCAATTTCACTCATAGAATGTAAAACGGGAAGTCCTCCGTCTTTTTCTATTAATTCATAACCGATGGCAGTAATTTTTTTCCTCAGGAGTTCAGTAATAATTTTTTTGTTACCAACAGCAAGGTGTAAAAATGAAAATAAGACCTGGTTTTCCTGAAGCATATCCACTTCGTCTTCTACAAGGGGAGCAACTTTTACAATCATCTCAGAAAGGTTAAAAGCTTCATTTTTACTATACACAATAGTAGCGCCGGTTTTTACAAAATCACCATCGCTGAAATTACTTCCCGATCCTGCCCCGGATTCAATAAAAACAGTATGCCCGGCTCTTGTTAGAGCATCAACTCCGGCAGGAGTTAAAGCAATTCGCCTTTCTTCTTTATGATTTTCTTTTGGAATCCCAATTCTCATTAGTAGTTCTCCGTAAAGTTAAATTACTTATTAACCAATAGATATTCAACTATTGGAATTTGAATTTTTAATGTGTTGGTCATTTTTCATCTTAATTTATTAACGGGAGTTAAAGCTTTTTTATCCTTAAGCACATTACTTACATTCTTAGCAGCAAGTATTGCCATTGCTGACCTCGCTTCTTCAGTTGCACTTCCGATATGCGGAAGCAAAATAACATTATCAAGTTTTAATAGCCCGGGATTAATAGTTGGTTCATTTTCATACACGTCGAAACCAGCGGAAAAAATTTTTTTTTGTTTAAGTATTTTTACTAATTCCTTCTCGTCTATAACCTCACCACGAGACGTATTAACCAAAACAGCTGATCTTTTTAATAAGGAAAGTCTTTTCCTATCTATCAAATGATAGGTCCCTTTATTAAGAGGGAGATGAATAGAAATTATATCTGATTTTTTTAGCAAGGTTTCCAACGGTACTTTTACTCCGCCTGTTTTCTTTTCCAATTCATAATTCCTGTTTCTGGAAAAGTAAACTATTTTCGTTTTAAAAGCTTTAGCTCTTACAGCCGTTTCAGTACCAATCCTCCCCGCTCCAATAATTCCAACAACCTTGTTCTTCAATTCTATTCCCAGAAGAAGTTTGGGTTTCCATCCTTTGAATTTTCCTGTTCTGACCATTCTTTCGCCTTCCATTAATCTTCTTGAGCATGCAAGTATTAGAGCCAGTGCAAGATCGGATGTGGATTCAGTCAGAACGTCAGGAGTGTTTGTAACTACTATTTTTTTCTTTGTGGCATACTCTATATCGATATTATTATAACCGACAGCTACATTAGCTATTATCCTGCATTTGGGAATTTTATCAATAAGTTCTTTATCGAACTTCTCTGTTAAAAGTGCTATAATAGCATCTGCATCCCTTCCATTTTTAATTAATTCACTCTTTGGAATTGGTTTATCTTTCTTATAAACACTTACCCGGAATTTCTCTTTCTTTAAAAGATGAATAGCTTTTTCAGATATCTCTCTTGTTACAAATACTTTCATCAATTAACCGAACAAAAGTTTTACTATAAAAAGAGCGCCTAATATTCCAGCCACATCTGCAAGTAATCCGGCTGGCACGGCATGTCTTGTCCTCTTTATATTAACCGCCCCAAAATAAACGGCAAGAACGTAAAAAGTAGTTTCGGTACTTCCGAAGAAAGTAGATACTAAAATACCTATAAAAGAATCGGGTCCGTGCACAGACATAATCTCAGCCATTATCCCGAGCGAGCCGCTGCCGGAAAGAGGGCGCATTAATGCCATCGGCAAAGCCTCTGCAGGCATACCGATAAAATCCGTAAGCGGCATGAGCAATGTGACAAGCAAGTCCATTGCACCGCCGGCTCTGAAAATACCAATTGCTACAAGTATCGCTACAAGGTAAGGAATAATTCTAACAGCAATGTTGAATCCTTCTTTAGCCCCTTCTACAAATTGTTCATATACTTTTACTTTTTTGTAAACTCCAAATCCAACAAAGATAAATATCAACAAAGGAATTGCTAATGTCGATATAAGTTCAATCACGGTTTTAAATGTTTCGGGATTTAAAAACCTTAATGACGAACCAACCATTTTTCCCATTCCTGTAAAAACAAGTAACAAACTTATTATAGCCAATCCTATAAAAATTAAAATTCCCCGTTTATGTTTCTTAATCATGCCGGATAGAATTCCCTTCTGAAGAGGAAATTTCTCCAGGATTTTTGCTGCTAAAACTCCGGTTACAGTAGCACAGAAAGCACCAAACAAAGAAGTTCCGATAATTATTGCGGGATCCGAACTTCCTGAGGCAGCGCGAACGGCAATAGCTGTCGCAGGAATAAGTGTCATGCCAGCAGTATTAATCGCCAGGAAAGTAACCATTGAGTTTGTCGCTGTACCTTTGTTTGGATTGAGTTTATCGAGATCTTCCATAGCTTTAAGCCCGAAGGGTGTTGCGGCATTACCTAATCCAAGCATATTTGCAGAAATATTCATTATCATCGATCCCACCGCCGGATGATCTGAAGGAACATCGGGGAATAATTTTTTAGTTAAAGGTTTCATCCAGTTTGCTATAATCCCAATCAATCCGGCTGTTTCTGCAATCTTCATTATTCCGAGCCAAAGTGCCATAATTCCAATTAAGCCTAAAGCAATATTTACAGATATTTTAGCATAATCTATCGCAGAGTTTGTTATCTTCTTCATTTTAAGGAACAAAACCTCTTCGAGGGTTATACCGGCTTTTACTTCTTTCCCGGAGATTTGTGAAATCCCGCTTATCTTTCCCGACAAATCATCTTCTTCTCCACTCATAGATGCTATTTCACGGAATATTTTCGGGCTCTCTTTATTTGTCTTAAAGAAGAGGGATATTTTTTTATCATCCGGATTAACTGAAACTTTTGCGGGGAAAGATAAGTCTGCAGAAATGTCTTCATCATAAAAAGAATTAAAATCTTCTTTACTAATTAAGAGGTTTGCATCATAAGATTTTTTAATTGTAGAATCGAAGGTATATGGAAATGAAATCGTTACAGGCAGAGATTCATTATTCCTGTATTTATTATTATTCCTGTCAATAATATCCGTGGTTAAGCCTGTAGCAATCCCCAGAAAAAGTAGTGTTATCCAGACATAGTTAAGCATGAGTCAATACCGATGTTTCACTTTTTAAGGAAAATTTTTTCCTTGTGCTTAAATTGAAAGATTTGAAAAGTGAGCTTATTTGAAATTGTTTGAGGTTAGATACAATTGAGTGCGAAAAAAAATATTTGTTACAGACCGAAAGAAATATGACAGAAGCAATTTCCAAATCAACCTCCCGTTTCTTCGTATGCCTGTATTTCTTCCGTGTCTATAAAAACCACCTTGCTTAACTTCGGGCTTTCATCTTTTTCAACTACTTTAGAATATTTTTTGATATAATTTTCCCTAAGTGTATCAACTAACTTGGGATCATCAACAACTTTTATCAAACCTGAAACAGAAACAGAAAGGATATTATACAGGGGGGTAAAATCAGCCTTTTGAGCCTTTTTTATTTTATCATTCTTTACTATAGTAAAACTTACTTTGCAATCCAGTTTTATGTGTTCAAACTCTTCATCGTTATCTTTAAAAAAGAAATAGACGTTTTTATCCTGATAAAGAAATGTAATTGCCAGTTGAGTAATCTTTTCATCCTTCAGGTTCAGTGCAAGAATACCGATGGGATTATTAACCAGTTCTTTTTCTATTACTACTATATCTCTTATTTGTGATATTATTTTCTGCATTAATTTAAAATTCCAAATATTTATTTCATTATACACTGATTGTGATTAATTGCAAAGATACAATCCTTGCAATGGCTGAGATTCTTCTTAAAAGTGTTAGCTCTTATCGCACTAACCATTTCGCCAATCTCGCTTTTTATTTGCGTTAAGTCATCCTTCCTTACGGTAAGGCTCGCATTTTCATCGGGATATTTTATAAAAACGATTTTAAGATGAAACTCTTCAATAGCCCTGTATAACCGGCTCACAATATAGGAATAAAATTTTAATTGAGTTAAATAAGTTTCAAATCTTTTTCCAATTTCATTTTGAGGCAAATTATCGGTTTTAAAGTCTATTATTATAGCTTTGTCTTTATCAAATATTAGCCTGTCAATTATTCCATATAAGAAATAATCTTTTTCTTTGGTATAAATTTCAACCTCACTGCTATAATTGCTTCTCTTTTTTATTTCCGAAAAAGTATCAGATTCATAAAAATGAAGAAGATCGGAAACAATTTCATCGGTTAATTCATCAAAAAGATTATTGTCATTATTGAAAACGTCGGTTTCTTCTTTTATTATTCTCACAGCAGTTTCCCTCAATTCCGATTTTTCCGTCTCCTGCTGCAAAATTTTATGAATCACCCTTCCTTTAATATCACTGAACATATATAAAGATTTTTTAGGCTCATCGCTCCCTTTATTTTCAATGCTATCTTCAATAGGTTGAAATTCATACTTCTGATTATTTTTCCCGTTATTCCAGTTATGAATTTGATTCATCAGTCCCGAAAATCCATATTCATAAGTAAGTTTATATTTAAGCGGACATTGATGAAATATTGAAACTTTAGTAGCAGAAATTATTTCCCCTTCGGGCAAATCCCTGATTTCTTCTAACTCCAGGTTCTCCGGTAATTTATTAATAACAAGAGCATTATCGCTTCTTTTATATTCTTCAATTTTTTTAATTACAGGGATAGTTACGTTAACTTTTTCAGAGACAGTTTCAAATCCTTCAGTCTTTCTTTTTAACAATTTAAGATCGGAAGTTATTTTAAACGATTCGGAATTAAGATTAATCCCCGATCCTTCCAGTAAAAGTCCCAGGAAGGAATTTTCACTATAATGAAAATCTTTTTTATAAGAACCTGTTATAAAGAGGTAATTCATAGTGCGTGTAATAGCCACATAAAACAGTCTTTTTATTTCAGCCAGATCTTTTCGTCGTGCTATATGATTATGAATATTTACTACCGGAGCCGATCCATAATCCGAGAAATAATTCTCATTCAAAGGCACTTTGGTTAACAGACCTACTTCCTTGTTCACCGTTATATTTTTAGAACGGACTGTACTTATTGGTGAAGTTTCATTGCAGTTAAAAAGGAATACAACTTTAAACTCCAATCCTTTTGCCTGATGAATAGTCAACACTTTCACCGAGTTTGATTCTTCAGCAACCGCAGCCTGAGACTCATCATCAGTTTTATCAATTGATTCTTTTAGAAAACTGACATAGTCATACAAAGTTCTAAATCCCTGCTGATTAAAGGAGGTGGTAAGATTTATCAGTTTATCGATATTAGCTAATTCCTGCTGCCCGTTTAATTTTGAAGTAAGCACTGCAAGATAATTTGTTTCGTTAAAAATCTTTCTTAATAAGCTTGCAGGATCGTAACTTTTAGATAATGTGAGATTTTCCCTGATAGAACTCATGATAAAGTATAACTCCGGATGCAATTCACAAAAACTTTTCAATTTGTCCCAGTACTTCATATCTCTCTGGCGCGATATTTCAAAGATTTGTGCGTCGGATAGATTAAAAAAAGGCGATCTCAATATTCCGACAAGTGCCGTATCATTATTTTTATCAAGAAGAAAAGAAAAATAATTATACACATCGTAAACACTTTGACGCTGGTAAAAACCGGTTCCTCCCACAACGTTAAAAGGAATTCTATACTTTGAAAAGACTTTCTCCAAATCCTTGAATGACTTTCTTTTTCTTACAAGAACGGCAATATTACTCCAGATAATTTCTTTATTTTCATCAAGCAGGTTTAAAATACGTTTTGCTACTAATTCAGGCTCGGAATCGGGCGAGGTTTCATCCTCATCCCCGATAAGAATTTCAATTTCACCTTTAATATCATCGCCTCTTGCACATATTAATTCCGAATATTGTACTTCGTTATACATTTCATTCGGTTGAGAAAAGAGATTTTTAAAAAGAAGATTTGTAAACGAACAAACAGCTGGCGCCATCCTAAAACTGTCTGGCAGATTTAAGAGGAATTGGGAACCGGAAGTATCACGAATATTTTTTTTTGTTTCGGTAAACACTTCCAGTTCCGCATCCCGGAACATATAAATACTTTGCTTTTCATCGCCTACAACAAAAAGATTTCCTGTCTTTAAATAATCCAGGATCGGCAGAAATATATGATATTGTATTTCATTTGTGTCCTGGTATTCATCTATCATTATGTACTTATATTTATCCGATAATGAAGTGCGGACATAAGCATTCTTTAAAATCTCTTTAGTATAAAGTAGAATATCTTCATAATCCACATAACCTTTTTCCCTTTTCTTTTGCTCATATAAAGCAGCAACCTTGTTAAAAAATTTGATTACGGTCTTCCCGAGCCTTGCTAATTCAATCTCAATTTGTTTATGATTGGAAGGGACATTTATCCCTACGGTTTCCTGTATAAATTTTTCAACTTCATCTATTTCGTGGGCTACACTTTGCCTGATATCCTTTTCTGCATAACCGCGAATTTTTATTGTCCCTTTGCCGGTACAAATCTGTTCGCGTATCTCTCCAAGGGCTTGTAAAAGAATTTCCGTACCGGTTTCAATATCTAATTTATTAAGAAGCAACTCAACAGATTTTGCCGTCTGATTCCATCGGACTTTTGCAAGCACAGCATCATTAATGGAGTGAAGATTTTTTAGAAAAATATCTTTTTTCTTTAAGAATATTTTACCGGCTAATTCTAAAAAAGAATTATAGAAATGTTCCGAAATTTCCTTTTCAGATTTATTATATACGTTATCAACGAGCTCTGTAACATTTTTTCTATTCTTGATAAGAAAGAATAATTCATCTGCAAAAATTTTTCTCGATGAAAAGTTTCTTATAAGATATTTAAGCTCATTTATTTCCTCAGAATGTTCAAAAGCTGATTTTATAACTTCTTCAACCGATAGCTCGATTAACTCATTTGAAAGATTTTCATCGATCGGCTGAAAGTTAGCATCGAGTGAAGCTTCGACAGGAAATTCCCTGAGTATATCTACACAAAATGAATGTATTGTTGAAATGTTGGCTGAAACAAGCTGTCTTCTTATTCGTTCCAGCTTTTTCCTGGTTTCATCATCATGAAAGAAGATTAATCTTTGCTCTACTTCTCCGGCTATCTTTTTGTAAAGTTCACTTGCCGCTTTATCTGTAAATGTTATTGCGGCTATATTTCTAAGAGGAATTCCTTCAGTAACAGCTATCTCCAGATACCTTTGCGATAGCACAAAGGTTTTGCCCGACCCTGCATTGGCAGTTAAAGAGACATGATTTTTATAATGTAGTGCGGATGCCTGGTGAGGCGTTAAAACAGTTTTTTTCTGATTCATCATTTACTAAACTTCGGAATAGTTATTTTAAAAGTAGTACCCTTATCCGAAGTTTCAAGTAAAATAATGTTCCCATTAATTCCTTCGAGAAATCTTTTTATCAGTTTAAGCCCGATTCCCATGCCCTTTTCTTTTGTAGTAAAACTCGGTTCAAATATCTTATCTTTATTTTCTGCCGATATTCCTTTTCCATTATCTGAGAATAAGAATACAAAATCGTTGTCAATTAATTTTACGTGGATATTGATCCCGGTCGATTCAGCCTGAATTGAATTCCTGATGAGATTGATAGTCATTCTTCTGAACTGGTTTATATCAGTTTCGGTTTCGGCAAAATGAACTTCACTATTTAATTTAATATTAATTTTCTCATCCACGAACAGGTTAAGTGTATCCTTAAGTACAGGAATCAAATCGGCAATTTCTAGTTTTAAACTGGGCATTTTGGCAAATCTCGAAAATTCGGTAGCAATAGAACTCAGGTTTTCAATTTGCGCCAGTATTGTTTGCGTTACTTTTTCAAAAACAGAATCGAATTTGTCCGATTTGTCCCTGAATGTAGCTATTAATTGCTGAACAGAAAGTTTTAAGGGTGTAAGAGGATTTTTGATTTCGTGCGCAACCTGTTTAGCCATTTCTTTCCAGGCATTTTCACGCTCGAGCTCCGCAAGTTCAATTTGATTTTTTTGCAGCTCTCTTGTCATAGAATTAAAACTCTCAACGAGATCTCTTATCTCACCTTTCTCCTTATTAGCAATTTCTACATTCATATCTCCCTGTGCAATTGAAACGGTTGCCTTTGTAAGTCTCCTTATCGGTGCAGATATGTTATTTGCAAGGATAGTACTTATGATAATGATTATCAGCACAGCGAGAGAATAGATACCGAATAAAAATATATCCATATCCATCGTTGAAAAAATAACATCGACTTTGTTGAAGGCATTGTTTACGCTTATAATAAAGCTTTTATCGTCAACACTTATTTTCTTATAAAAGGAATCATATTCAAAATCTTCAACTTTTTCATGTGTCAGGTATTCCCTGTAGCTAAGATAATTTAAATGGTAATAAGCCTGCGGATTAAGCTTATAGGGAAATAAACCTGTGTTATAATATTGCTCGCTTAAATTAAATGTCTGGTTGGTTACTTCATAAGTACCGAAAGAAATTCCCAGTTCTTTACCTGCACTCTGAAAGAGAGCTTTTAGATCCCTTTCAGGATGTTCTGCATTCTGCACAAGTATATGATTTTCCAAATAACTGGCTCTCTCGCTTAGCTCATTTATTATGGCTGTGCGACTTCTTTCTTTTACAACCTGCCTGTTATAAATCGCCAGTACAACAACCGGTATTATCGAGATAAAGAGAAAAGCTATTAAAACCTGCGCTTTGAAGGTATATTTTATTTTTTTAATTCTTGAAAGTGAAATCAAAGTAAAAAGAATTAAAATAAAAAAGCTATGAATGACAAAAATTTTAAAAAAGTTGAAAAGGTTCCATGTAAATTGTTTTTCGCGTAAAAGAACTGCAATTATTTTTTGACTGTCTCCGTTTAATGTTCTAACAAGATAAGTGAGATATTCCTCGTCATTTAAAGTCAGAGTTAACCAGGCCTCATTGTCCTGGGAGAACTGTGCATCCCAAATCGGTTCTACCTGGTCGCGTGAAGGATAAATGTCACCGTAAACTCTGCTTACCCTGGAATCTGCGAATTCAAAAATTTTCAGTTGCCTTACATCAACAGCAGGACTTAAAACATTCTCTCCCGATTCAAGGAAATCGGGAATTCCCCTGTTACCAATTAATTGTAAATCAAAAACAACTGTTGCAGAAATATATCCTATAGGTATTCCTTTCACCGATACAGGGATTATCCCGGTAAAAATCTGGTCATAATTTTCCGATGCTTTTTCGGGTACAAATATTTTTGATTTTCCTAATGCTAAACCATTAAAATTGTACCGGGATAAAACCGGGTGATCTATTCCCATAGAAAAACTGCCCGTTAGTTCTTTATTACGATTATAGAGCGAGACCGAAGAATGTAAAGATTCCCTTTGAAGTGAACTGTTGCACCAGATTAAAAAAGCGACGGCATCGTAATTAGTATTTCTTCTTAAGAAATAATTAACAATTGTCTGGTTGGAAGCCGCACTGTTTAATGTTTCTTCAATATGAAAATGCAAAAGATTATCATTTGGTCTGTTAATTTCATAAGCAACTGTTTTTAATGAATCTCTTTCAAGTTCGAGATTAAAATGATTTAAGAGCATTATCGTTATTAACGAGGCTGCCAGAGTCGCATAAATATAGTTATAAGAACCCGCCTCTCTCTTGTAAAAATGATATGACAGGACAAAAATAAATCCTACAATAAAAAACATTATAAAAGGCGTGACCAACGGTTCTCTTTGTACAAAGAGAAAAACAACACCGAGAATTTCAAAAACCAGGAAGGCAGTAAAAAAACTTTTTACATTATCTTTTTTATTGAGTTTCGAGAAAAAGAAAATTATCAGCATTATAAGACAACTTAGCAGCAATATACAACCCGCCCCAAAAATCAATACGTTCAGATTCATAAAAAAGGAAGGCAGGTTGGGTATTAGATCCGGTTCTTTAAAATATCTTATAGCAGAATCAAAAATTACACTTTTAATTGTCGCCGCAACCGCTCTTACCGAGAGAAAAAAAACGACTGCAAGAAAAAAAATTATAATAAGCTGTAATAATTTAATATCTGTTTTTTTAACGGTTTCATCTTTCAAATAATGAAGAATATTCTTGAATAGGTAAACTGCAATAACAAGGAAGAAAAAAGAAGTAATAAATAACTCAACCGGAGATTTTACTATACCGCCCGAAAAAGCCGAGGAAAAATAAGCGGGGTCTGTGAGAACTCCATCCATAAAACGGGCAGGCATATTAAGAACATAAAGAAGTAACCTAAGGAGTACAATATAAATCAGCAATATAATAAACCGGACTGTTCTGTACTTTATGTTTCTAAAATCCTTCCTGAAACCAAACGCAATTATAAAACACGCTCCAATTACAAGCACTGCCTGAAAATCAGCAGAAAGAGTATTTATTGAGTTAATAAATGAAGTCAGTGAAGGTTTGACAAAACTTACAACTCCGATTTTTTTGTTTTTGTTATTTAATAATTCAAAGGAATGTTTTCTCCCGTCTTTAGATTTTTCGGAAAAGGAGTTGAATCCAATATTAAACTGGGTATAGAACCTGTTAGTCAGATCATTAGAAAAACTAATATCCTTAAAGTAGGTGTTCTGAATATTATAATGTTTCTCGAATGGCAAAGAAAGTATAAGATAAAATGCATCATGTTCTATTACGACTGTATCGGTTACTGTCAGATATGTTACTAATTCAGTATTATGAAAATAAATTTCTCCTAACGGGAAAGCCAGCGGAAAAATATTTTCTTCCCGTACAGCTATGCTTTCATTCCATGCAATGATTCTTCCGTTGGGAGCCAAAACCTCTATAGAGTATTCACTGTATTTTTCTTCATTCACAAGCCTAATTAAACCCCTGTATGAAGTATTTGGCTGGCTCAAGGTTTCCGAAAGGCTTTCTTTCAGTATTTCACCAGTGAGAAGGAGCTTCTTTTCTTTATCTCTAAAAAGTTTAATAACCGTAGTTTCTATCCCCAGGACTTTCGAATCGAGTTCCTCATTCCATTTATTTTCTTTGTGACTGGTAATTGTAGGAGTAATAATCCCGATAGCCAAGACCAGAATTAAAATAAAAAAGACGATAGTAAAAAACTTTCCATCGCCTTTTAAAAATCTGATAAATATCGCGGACATTAGTTTATTGTTATTTGAGTTATCTTCCAGCTGCGCCCAATTTTCTTTAAAGAGATATACGCCTGTGTTTCATTCCTTTTTCCTTTGAATTCATAATTGTATATGCCGGTTGCATAAGGAACATTTTCATTCGTATTCAGGTTTTCAAAACGAAATGAACTAACACTATAGATTCTGAAAAAATCTTCCAGTAAATAATATGCCTGGTTCGAAGAATAATAACCTCTGGTCCCGTTAGATAAGCTCAAATATGTTTGTGAGCCAATGTAAGATGAAAGAATAGCTACATCACCCTGTGAAATTGCAGATTCAATCCTGCTGAATACCATTTGTACAGGAGCAGCATTGTTCTTGCTTGAATCGAATTTGTTTAAAAAGTTTTTTTCCTGGGCAGAAGCTAACCTACCCAGGAAAATATTTAATACTAAGATCAAAATTATCGGCGTACTGCTAACTTTATTCATTATGTAATTAAATTTAAATAATAATTGAATCGAAATCTATCAGGGTTAATTGCTACCTGCATTATGCCTCCCGGTTAATTTTTCCTTTTGTAATGGTTCCCTTTTGCCCTTTTTGGTATTCAGCTTAAGTTCCCTGTTACCTTCTACGAGCTGATATGCCCAGTCGAAAACTACTCTATCATTTGTAATGCTTTTTACTCTGACTTTGGCAAAATGGTTATTCCATGTCCAAATTACATAAGTGTGACCAACGACTGCCAGTTCATATTTAGAAGGGTTCCATCCGGAAGCTGGTGCATAAGGAATATCATATATATCATACGTTTGTCCCATATTCTGAATATCGGTATCGTCCCAAACATTGAGATAAAATTCACCATCATAGTTCTCAAAGAAGAAATCCGATCCAAGGTCATCATAAGGAACAACAGAATAGTTTGAGAATGAATAGCCGGAATTTTCAGGATATTTATTATAGTTAAAAATTGATTGGTTAAATCCTTCCGGTCTCGGAGTAGCATATACAACATCATAGCTTAGTTCACTCTCGTTGCCGTTGTAATCATATGCAGTAACGGCATAATAATAAGTAACACCGTTTGCCGATTCCCAATCAATAAAGTAACTTGTTTGCGACGACCCGATCAAAGTATACTTGCCGTCATATTCATAGCTATAGTAAACATTATAGCCGGCAAGATCATCTTCATAGTTATCATCCCAGTAAAGATCTACCCTGTTATCTCCATTGATCACTACTATTCCTCCCGGTACTGCAGGAGGATCATAATCATAGTAATAATCGTCGGGCTCATATAACTCACACGCTGATAAAACTAGCGAAGTGATTATTGCAAAACCGTATATTGATATCTTTTTCATTTTTTTAGTCCTCAGTTTTTAATAGTAAGAGCCAAAGGAAATGCCACATAATTTTAGCCGTTTTCTTTCATTTTGGAAAGTTTTAGAAGGTTTTTATGTCCAGATTCCTGTACAGGTTGTATAGAATCGTCATAAAAAAATTTGCTGAGTAAAATTCGGGAACTGGTCCGGCATCTTGAACCCAGAAACCTGATTTGAATTAATTCAAAATTTAACTTTATGTTTATTGAGATATTGAAGATATTTATAAATCAATTTTGTAATAACTGTTCAGTTTAGTAAATGAAGAAATTATATCTTGATGTTTGTACATTATGTCGACCATTTGATAATCAAAATATTATGCGAATTAGATTAGAGACAGATGCTTATTATTTAATCCTGAATGGGATTCAAAGAAATATTTATGAGATGGTGATTTCTTCAATGCATTTTAAAGAGACTGCAAGTATTGAAGATATACGTGAGAAAATTCAAGTTGTTCATCTTCTGGATGTATATGGAAAAGAGCCGGACTATGATTATGTAAAAGCTAAAAAGAGAGCTGATGAATTAGTTTTAATAAATTTTGGGATTGCTGATTCTGTTCATTTAGCTTTTTGCGGAACAATTAGCAGATTATTTAATTACTTGTGATGATAAATTTTCAAAACGAAGTAAAAGGACAAAAACTGAAATAGAAGATTAAATCCAATTGAATTTTGTATAAAGGAGGAGCTGAAATGAGACCAAGTGAATATATAAATGAAGAAGAATTATTTAACAGGGCAATAAGACTATTAACTGAAAAGTTAGGACCATTAGAAACCAGCAGGTTTCTTACCATCGCAAGCCAAAAAAGAACAGAATCTGTTAAACGCCATCGTCAGTGGCAATCTAAGTTAAATAAAGAAAAGTTGTTTAAAGAAATATTCGGCTAAATAGTTTTTATGTTAGACTTAACCCAGTAATCTATGAAAGTATGAGACTCTGCATTTGGCGAATTCATCGCACTCCTACCAGACTCTAAACGTTCGCATTGGAAGATCTAACAAGTAAATACATCCACTCAACAGAAAAAATTAAATATTTTATTCTCTATTTTTCTCACCTTAGTTAAAAATCTGTTATTTTTAATGATAAGAAAAATTTTCCTTATAATATCGCAAAACCATGTCTATAACAATTAAAGAAGTAATTGCAAAAGATATAAGGTTCCCCACCAGCAAAACTCTCGATGGATCGGATGCAATGAATCCTGATCCTGATTATTCTGCAGCTTACGTAATTCTCAGGACAGATCACCCTGATGGTATTGAAGGACATGGACTTACATTTACTATTGGGAGAGGAAATGAATTATGTGTCCAGGCAATTAATTCACTTTCATATCTTATTAAAGGAAAGACGCTCGGTTCTTTCACTCAAAATATGGCTGGCTTCTGGAAAATGATTACAGGTGACAGTCAGCTCAGATGGCTCGGACCTGAAAAAGGAGTTATCCATCTCGCAACAGGGGCAATTGTTAACGCTGTATGGGATCTTTATGCAAAGATTGAAAAGAAACCGTTATGGAAACTTGTTGCAGATATGTCGCCGGAAGAATTTATCTCCTGTATAGATTTTACTTATATCACGGATGCAATAACAAAAGAAGAAGCGCTGCAAATATTAAAGAAAAAAGAAAGCTCAAAACAGGAGCGAATAAAATTTTTACTTGAGAATGGCTACCCGGCTTATACTACTTCTGCTGGATGGCTGGGATATAGTAATGAAAAAATAAGGCATCTTTGCCGTGAGGCAAAAAAAGATGGCTGGAAATATTTAAAGATGAAAGTCGGTTCCAATCTTGAAGATGACATGCGAAGGGCATCTATAATAAGAGAAGAAATCGGTTACGATATGAAACTTATGATGGATGCAAACCAGAAGTGGGATGTTGAAGAAGCGATTCACAATGTTAAAAGACTTGCCGAATTCAAACCCTGGTGGATCGAGGAACCGACAAGCCCCGATGATATATTGGGACACAAAGCTATTGCCGATGCAGTAAGACCAATAAAAGTAGCAACCGGTGAACATTGCCAGAACAGGGTTGTCTTCAAACAACTAATTACATCCGGTGCAATAGATATCTGCCAGGTTGATAGCTGCCGTATTGGTGGTGTAAATGAAATCCTAGCTGTTCTCCTAATGGCTGCGAAATATGAAATTCCCGTTTGTCCACATGCCGGCGGAGTGGGACTCTGTGAATACGTTCAACATCTTTCAATGATCGACTATATTTGTGTGAGTGGTTCAATCGAAAACAGAGTAATAGAATATGTCGATCATCTTCATGAACATTTTCTTGATCCTGTTGTTATTAAGAACAGCGCTTATATGCCTCCGGCAGTTCCAGGATATAGTATAACAATGAAGCGGGAAAGTTTAGAAAAATATTCATTCCCGGACGGCGAAGCCTGGAACCCATAAATAATAGATATACATTATTTTTAATATTAAATTAACAATATGGAATCATTCTCAGTAAAGAATAAAACAGCCATTGTAACAGGTGGT
>MGZZ01000156.1:0-1470 GCA_001802795.1 Ignavibacteria bacterium GWC2_36_12
TCTAAAGCTTGTTTATTAACAGATACTATCACATGCCTTCCATCTTTTTCAGCATTCAAAAGACCGGCTTCAGTAAGGATCTTTAAATGATGAGAAACCGTTGGCTGCGAAAGTTCGGCTATCTTTTCGGCATCTCCACAAGAAACACTCCCCTTCTTTGCGATCTCTTTAAGTATTCGTATCCTCGTTTTGTCGGAAAGAGCTTTAGCTATTTTTACAATATTTTCTTCTACGGTTTTCATATTTATATATCGAAATATATCAATATGTTAATCTATTGTCAAGCATTTTTCGAGGTGAAATTTATTAAACGTTTTTCTTCTACAAGTAGTTCTCTTCAACAGAAAAATTTTATCTTACGATTGTTTGCTAACTCAACTTTTACCATATTTTAATCGAATTATCCAAATTATTTTAACTACTTTGATTTTCGAATCGGTAATCTATAATTACTTATTCATCTATTTATAAAAAAGTTTCAAGAGAGCACAAAAAAATCAGAGTTAATCTCAGGAGATAGAAATGACAAAAAAAACTTTCCTTACTTTTTGCTTATTAATTATTTTTTCCTTTGCCATTTCTCAAATCCTCGGTCAGGAAAAAATAAATATTGCCAAATCTGTCTTTAAAAATTCTACTCTTTTAATTGACCCGATAACGAAAACACCTTCAAATATAAGGCTTGCAGAAGATAATTATATCCCTTTAAATTCTTTTTTTAACGAGTACAAAAAAACATTTGGATTATCAGACGATAATGAAATCAGATCTTACAAAATTACGACTGATAAACTGGGGCAAACTCATCACCGTTATAAACAATATTATAAAGGAATTGAATTAGGAGAAGTTCAATTTATTTTGCACGAAAAGAACGGCATGGTTTTTCACGCCAACGGAAAGCTCATTCACAATCTCAATTTAAATGTAACCCCTTCTTTTTCTGAAAGTGAAGCATTACAATATGCTTTATCTTACGTTAATGCTGAATCTTATATGTGGGAGAATAAGAAAAACGAAGCCTATATTAAAAAGGAGCAAAGTAATCCCGATGCAACTGTGTATCCAAAAGGTATCCTGATGCTTAGTGCAAAGAATTTTGATATAGCACCTGAGAATTTTCATCTGATTTACAGATTCGATATTTATTCTGAAAAACCTATGGACAGGTACTATGTAGATGTAGATGCCAACACTGGTGAAATCATTAATAAAATTTCAAGAATTCAAGCTGGTGATGTTCTGGGTCAGGGCACTTCAGTTTATAACGGAACTGTTTCTTTAACAGTAGCCGATACTGCAATTACAACTGTAGAATCGAGCAGATGGCATCTGGACACATGGAATGCTTATTCCGGAGAGAGTTGGTGGATAGCGGATCCAAACCTTGGAAATCAGGGTGGTTATGACAATGTCTGGTACGAAGCTTTGGATACGGATCCGATATCTTTATCTGGCGATAATCTTATG
>MGZZ01000156.1:1491-29434 GCA_001802795.1 Ignavibacteria bacterium GWC2_36_12
AAAGTTGAAACTCCGGGTGGCGAACCTGAGGGTTATAATGGCTGGGACGGTATGAATGTGAGAATTTCTACTGATGGTGGCAGTACGTGGCAGGTTCTGCAAAACCCTGTTCCTGCTTACACAAAATCAAGTTTATACAGTTTTGGAGAAGAGCATGGTGAAGGTACAGGTATTCCCGGCTGGGCAGGAGAACTGAATAATTGGACTAGTGTCTCTATTGACTTATCGGGATATGCAGAACAAACAATTAAAATCAGATTTGCTTTTGCATCCGATCCGGGTTATTCAACAAATGATGGTGGACCGGATTTATTCGGATGGCAAATTGATAATATTAGTGTTACTAGTTCATCCGGCACTTTATATAGCAATGATGGAAATGTTAATGGAATTACTGCAGTCAATCTTGTAAAGGAAGTCGCATATATCGAGGGAAATTATAGATTAAGACAATATGGGCGTGGAGGAGGAATAGCAACTTATGATGCCAAGCATGGAACTTTTATTCCATTATCTGTTGATTTCGTTGACGATGATACTAACTTTAATTTAAGTAATAGCACAGCCGGTGTAAGCGTACACTGGGCTTTGGAAAATGCTTATGATTTTTATTTAAATAACCTGAATAGAAATAGCTTTGATGACAATGGCGGAAAAATGATTGCCTATGCTCATTATGATGATGGATTGCTTAATGCAAGTTGGGATGGAGTTAGAATGAAATTTGGAGATGGCACTTTAAACAACAATCCGGTAGTATCAATTGATATCGTTGCACATGAGTTTACTCATGGAATTACACAATACACTGCCGGTCTTATATACCAAAACGAGCAAGGAGCTCTGAACGAATCATTTAGCGATATTTTTGGTGCCACAATAGAATTTTATACACTGGGCTCGGAAGCAGATTGGTTTATTGGTGAGGGCGAAGCTAGATTTCGTTCAATGTCTAATCCTAAGCAATATGGTGACCCAGACACTTACTTTGGGGAAAATTGGAATTCCACTACTTCTGATAATGGGGGCGTTCACACAAACAGCGGTGTGCAAAATTTTTGGTACTATCTTTTAAGTGAAGGAGGAAGCGGAGTTAATGATAACGGATATTCTTATTCGGTTACCGGTTTAGGTATTGACCAGGCATCACAAATTGCATACAGTAATTTATCCAATTATTTATTTCCAACCTCAGAATACTCCGATGCCCGCTTAAATTCTATGTATGCAGCTATGGATTTATTTGGTGAAAATTCATCCGAGTTTCAATCTGTTGTTGAAGCCTGGAACGCAGTGGGCGTATTAAAACCGGCATTTGTTCCTACAGTGGGTTTTGATACAGATACAATAAACTTTTCGGCTGAAGCATCTGTTGCAACAGATACAGTAGAAGTAACTATCACAAACTACGGAGTTGAAGTTCTTGAAATTACTGATATTCAGATTACGGGGTCTACCTTTCAAATATTAAACCCCCCTGCACTTCCTGATACTTTAGACTATGATGAAAGTATAACTGTAAAAATTGTTTTTGCCCCATTGGAGGATGGTGATCAGGCAGGATCATTATCCGTATCAAGTAACGACCCTGCTAATCCCGTCAAAGAACTGATACTGAAAGGCGTGGGATACACAATTGCCCCAGCTGTCGACGGTCAAATTTATGCAGTTACAACTCAGGCAAGCAGTCTCTTCTTAACACTTAATCAAAGCGATGGTACAGGCTCCGAGGTAGGCTCCGCAGGTTCCGTGAGGCTTTACGGTACAGCCATACAACCATTAACAGGATTAGTAATTGCAACGGCTATTGTTCCGGATATTACTCCCTTGTTAAAAATTGATGCCAAATCCGGTAAAGGATATGAAGCAATTTCATTGCCGGTTTTTAATATAAGAGCAATTGCTTTTGATTCTAATGGCGATTTATACGGTGCAACATATTCAGGTGATTTATATCTGATAAATTATGAAACCGGGGATTTAACATTTATAGGGCAAACAGGGATTTCCACACTTTCAAGTCTGGCAATTAACCCTTTAGATAATCAACTCTGGGGAACTCCATTAAAGGATGATATTTATAAAATAGACAAAACGAATGCACAAACTACATTAGTTGGTAATACAGGTTTTACATTAACTCCTGCTATTGCTTTTGATTCGGAAGGTAAACTCTATGGATCTTCAGGTTTGTCTCAAACTATCAATAGTGAATTGATTATGATCGATACCTCGGATGGAACAGGTACCCTAATTGGTTCTATAGGCTTTAAAGCTGTTTCCGGCTTAACTATAAAGGGTTCTGTTGTTGTAAGTACAAATGAAAAAAAATCAGATCAATTTCCAACAGTTTATAACCTTGCTCAGAATTACCCAAACCCTTTTAACCCGACGACAAAAATAAAATTTACAATTCCTGAAGAAGGAACAAAGCATTCTTTGTTAGTACAATTAAAAGTTTACGACGTGTTAGGCAATGAAGTAGAAACTTTGGTAAATGAGATAAAACCTGCAGGGAACTATGAAATTAATTTCGATGCTTCCGGTTTATCAAGCGGCGTTTATTTCTACAAACTAATAGCAGGTGATTATCTTTCAACGAAGAAGATGTTATTAATAAAATAAAACCGACTCTCATTCACTAAAACAAATGAGATTTGTAGAACAAGGAAATCATTTCCTGTAAGATAGCCTTACATGATTCTAAAATATGCTGAATTTGAGCTTTTTTTAGCATTTTGGAAGTAGTAATACTTCTACAAACTAATAGCAATTTCTTCTATTTTTATCCCGCTCTTTTTGTTTTAGTTTAACAACAGAGATTATGATTAAGTAATGATTGATGATTTGTTGTTTGATAATTTGATTTAACGATGTTTACAAGCTTTACGATGTTGAGACTCAGGAATTGTATGATTAGTGAATGAATGATATGAACAAGAATTGGTAAAGAGAGACCGTAAAGTTATTCCTATTAAAAAGACTCCGCTAACCATGGAGTCTTTTTTATTTTAAATCACTTTTCAACTTAGGAAAATAATGACTCCTGGTTGATTAATAAAACAGTCGATCGATGTTTATTTCCATTCTTGAACTTACCCCGCCTTTAAGTTATTTTTGATTGTGTAAATTAACAGAGGGAGATAAATATGCCGAAATACACGCTCACAATTAATCAAAAAAAATTCAACGTGCAAACCGATGCAGGTACTCCATTGCTTTGGGTTCTACGGGATAATCTCGGATTAACCGGAACCAAGTACGGATGCGGAGAAGGAATCTGCGGCTGCTGCACAATCCATGTAGATGGGAAAGCGGAACGATCATGTACTCTCAATGTTGAAGATATTGGTGAAAGCCCGATTACAACAATTGAAGGTTTAGCAGAAAATCCTGACCACCCTATATTCAAAAAATGGATCGATCTTGAAGTATCTCAATGCGGTTACTGCCAGCCGGGACAAATAATGACCCTTGCAGCAATGCTCGAACAAAATGCTTCAAGAAAAGAAATTGATGATGCAATGGATTCGGTTTTATGCCGGTGCGGAACCTATCACCGTATAAAAAAAGCTGTTGATGAGCTTGCGGAGGAAAAGCTGTGATGGAAAATTTAAATAAAACAACACGCCGCCAATTTATTAAAGTTGCTGGATTAAGCGGAAGTGGTTTATTCCTCGCTTCATTTGTTCCTTTACAAAATATTTTTGCAAACCCCGGCGAAGATCCGAAAATATTTGCGCCAAGTGTTTATCTTAAAATTGATTCAAACGGGATTGTAACAATAATCTTTCACAGATCAGAATTAGGACAAGGCGTAAAAACCGCACTGCCTATGCTTGTTGCAGAAGAGCTTGAAGTAGATTGGGACAAAATTGTTATCGAACAATCAGATGCTGACGCTAAATATGGCAATCAAACAACAGGCGGAAGTACAAGCATAAGAGTAAACTGGGAACCTTTGCGCGTCGCAGGTGCAACTGCCAGAGTAATGTTGATTACAGCAGCAGCTTCAAAATGGAATATATCTCCTGAAAATTGCTATGCTGAAAACGGATTCGTTATTAATAAACTGAATAATCAAAAATTCAGCTACGGCGCTTTAGTAGAAGACGCTTCTAAACTCCCGGTACCAAAAAATGTTAAACTAAAAGATCCAAAAGATTTTAAACTGATTGGCAAACGAATCCACAGAGTTGATACGCCTGATAAGATTTACGGCAAAGCAAAGTTCGGGATCGATATCGTTATTCCGGGAGTTTATTATGCTGCCGTCAGCCGTTGCTCTACTTTCGGAGGAAGTGTAAAAAGCTTTGATGCCACAAAAGCAAAATCTCTTCCTGGTGTAATTGATGTTGTCCGGATATCAAATGGAGTTGCAGTTATTGCCGATTCTACCTGGCATGCCTTTAATGGAAGAGATGCTCTTGAAGTAATTTGGGACTTAGGTCCAAATGCTAACGTAAATACTGAAGATATTCGTAATGAATTAATTAGGCAGTCGAAAACAGAAGGATTTGAATTCGAAGGAAGAGGAAATGTTAATAAAGACATTGAAAAAGGTGAGAAAGCAATCGAAGCAACGTACGAAGTACCATTCATTACTCATGCTCCTCTTGAACCGATGAACTGCATTGCGAAAGTTGAAAACGGAAATGCAGAGCTTTGGGTCGGTTCACAAACTCCACAAGATGCAAGAAGCAGTGTTGCAAGAGTTCTTGGAATGAACGAAGCTAATGTTACTGTTCATATAACACTAATGGGAGGGGGTTTTGGCAGAAGGCTTGTCAACGATTTTGCTGTCGAAGCTGCCGAGATTTCCAAAGTGAGCGGTAAGCCAATTAAGCTTACGTGGACACGTGAAGAAGATATGAAATTCAGCTTTTACCGTCCTCCAAGTATGCATGTGTTAAAAGGTTCAGTTACCGAAAATGGAACGCCGCTAAAGTTTTCTCATCATGTAATTGCACCATCAATTATACAAATGCGTTTTTACAGGGAGCTTCCTCCAAAGGATTATGATATAAAAGAAGGAACAGTTGATCTTCAATATAATATTCCTAATATGAGCATAAGAGGTACTACAATCGAAACTCACGTTCCTATTTCGTGGCTGCGATCTGTTTACCATACACAAAATCCTTTTGCCGTTGAATCATTCATTGATGAAATGGCTTATGCGGCTAATAAAGATCCATATGAATTCAGGAGAGATATGCTGCCGGACGATTCCCGTTTAAAGAATGTGCTGAATGTTGCTGCTGAAAAATCCGGCTGGGGTAAAGCTTTGCCGAAAAGTAAAGGAATGGGGATAGCGATTTCAGAATGTTATGAAAGTTACTCTGCCCAGGTAGCAGAAGTAACTGTCGAGAATAATAAAATTAAAGTCGATCGCTTTGTTGTTGTGATAGATTGCGGAATTGTAGTTAATCCAGATCTTGTGGAATCGCAGATGCAAGGTGCGATTGCGTTTGGATTATCTGCTGCTTTGAAGGGAGAGATAACAATAAAGAACGGAGGAGTTGAACAAAGTAATTTTGATGATTATCAAATCCTGACCTATAATGAAATGCCCGTTGTTGATGTCCACTACATTCAGAATAATTATAAAGTAGGCGGAGTTGGTGAAGTTGGAATTGCTGCCTGTGCGCCGGCGCTTTGCAATGCAATCTTTGCTGCAACAGGAAAAAGAGTCAGAAGGCTGCCGGTTAGGTTAAGCGCTACTTAAAATGTTTGAATTTGAAGTTTTTTAGAACAAAAAGAGGTAGTTGTATTTCTACAAATGAATGGCAATTACTTCTATTTATTTGCTCCTCCTTTTGTTTTAGATTTATACCAGAGATTATGATTAAGTTATGATATACGATTTGTTATTTGAGATTTTGATTTAACGATGTTTACAAGCTTTACGATGTTGAGACTTTTGTAATGTATGATTAGTGATGAATGATATGAACAAGGATTGGTAAAGTGAGACCGTAAAGTGCTTCCTATTAAAAAGACTCTGCTAACTACAGAGTCTTTTTTATTTTAAATGAATCGCCAAGCCAAAAAACACAGTCTTATTCATACAGAACCTGCTCATCTGTATAATATGTAATACGGTTTCCAAGATTTTCTTTTTTGATAATGCCGCCAGTTGGAGAATGTGTTAATTTTGAATTGTGCACTTTAAGGAAATCTCTTATTTCTCCACGAATTATATCGGGATCTCTCTTAGTTATTTCTTCCTCCGCATCGACTAATACTTTGTTAATGCTGTTATATAATTCCTTTATTACTTTATCCGGAATTTTACCTGATTTTGAAAGCGGGTGAATTTTTGCATCCCACAAAATTTCATCCACGTACGCATTCCCGATTCCTCTTACAAATTTCTGGTCAATCAGCAGATCTTTTATTCTTTTTGACTTATATCTTTTAAATCCGTGCTCTAAATATTCCTTGTTAAATTCTTTTGAGAATGCATCCGGCACTTTAGGTTTTTCAGGATTAAGTTTCACATTTGCATATTGCTGCCAGTCTGTTAAAGCTAATCCTGTTTTATCTTCAAAAAGGAGTTCGATAATTCTATTTTTATAATTATTTGTCTCATGAAAAAGATGGAACTCCCCGTTAAGCATTAAATGAAAAGCTAAAGTCTGCTCTCCTTCAAAAACAAAAAATAATTCTTTCCCTTCCCTGTTAATCGACTTTAATTTCTTCCCTTCTAATTTCTCTTTTAAGGTAGTCTGGGGAACACTTACTTTATTAGCACTGGCAATGGTTACTTTAATTAATTTTTTCCCGCCAAATTTCTTTTCTAAATTTTTTCTGAATACTTGTAAGTCGGGCAATTCCGGCATTGTTTACTCTAAAGTTTTTATGTTATGTTTAAAATTAAAGGCAAAGTATTCAAAGATCATTATTCTCTTATAGTATTAATTAATTTATCATAATCTGAATGCGATCCAATCCAGGACCAAATAATCTCATCCTTTTCGATAACTCCAACAGCCCGATAATCTTTTGTAATTCTGACTGAAAAAATATTACGGTTAGAATGAATTTTCTTAAAACGCAAACTCGAATGATAAGGATCTTTGCGAAAGAGTTGATAAGATTCTTTTGCTTTCTTTTTTATTTCGGCGGGGAGATTATTATAGCTTTTCCAGAACTTATCTGTAGTTCTCGATTTCACAGGCGGTCAAAATCCATAGAAATGGTTTTCCCCTTTTTGTAAGCCTCAATAGTTTCATCAGCAAGCTTATCTAATACATCTTCAGACTCAGAAAAACTTTTTGTCCATTCTTTTTCTGTTTCCAATTCGTCTATCAACCACTTTGCAACAGCATTCTGCTCAACGGCAGGAAGTTTAGATGCCTTCTTAAACGCTTTTTCTAATAACTTAGTCATTTTTTCTTTCTGTTTTCAGATTAAATATAATATAAAGAATCCTTTTTTGGTAGGCTTATTTTAGGGAGATGCTGAAACAAGTTCAGCATGAGAAAAAATAAAACCCTAAACTTTCTCTTCGCTCTTTGCAAATGCCCTTATATACTCTCTTCTTAGTTGTGCAATAACATCCATCGGGATTTCTTTAGGGCATTCTGCAGAACAGGCTTCCGTATTTGTGCAGGCGCCAAAACCTTCTTCCTCCATTTGTGCAACCATTGCCATAACTCTTTTTTCTCTTTCAGGTTTGCCTTGCGGCAGTCTTGCAAGGTGGGCAACTTTAGCAGAAACAAATAACATTGAAGATGCATTCTTACATGCTGCAACACACGCACCACATCCGATACACGCAGCAGCATCTATAGCAGATTCCTGTACATCTTTGGGGATGGGAAGTGCATTTGCGTCAGGTGCACCGCCAGTGTTAACGGAAATAAATCCGCCTGCAGCCATTATCCTGTCAAACGCAGAGCGGTCTACAACCAGATCTTTTATAACCGGAAAAGCTTTTGCTCTCCACGGTTCTATTACAATTGTATCGCCGTCTTTAAAGCTTCTCATATGAAGCTGGCAGGTAGCAGCGCCAACCTGCGGTCCATGTGCACGACCATTAATATACATTCCGCAGCTTCCGCATATTCCTTCGCGGCAATCGTGATCGAATGCAATCGGCTCTTCTCCTTTTTTTATTAACTCTTCATTCACTACATCGAGCATTTCAAGGAAAGAAGTGTCCGTAGAAATATCCTTCGCTTCATAATCGACAAATTTTCCTTTAGCATTTTTATTCTTCTGCCGCCAAACTTTAAGATGTAAATTCATAATATCTAAAATTTATTTTGATATTTATTGCCCCGACCTTCAGGTCGGGGATTGATGAATAAAAAACTATTTAGGCTTTAGCCTCATATTAACTGCAAATGTGGCTAAAGCCAAAAATACTCCTTCTTTTAACCCACGACCTAAAGGTCGTGACTATTGACCAATTCATTCTTGAACTTGCTCTTACTTATAACTTCTCTGCGTTAACTGCACATTCTCAAACACAAGTTCTTCTTTGTGCAATTCAGGTTCTGCGTTAACTCCTTTAAATTCCCAGGCTGCTGCATAAGCAAAATTTTCATCATCACGTTTTGCTTCATTCTCTTCAGTCTGGTACTCTTCCCTGAAATGACCGCCACACGATTCTTTCCTGTGAAGTGCATCTTTAGCAATTAACTCACCAAGCTCAATAAAGTCAGCAACCCGTCCCGCTTTTTCAAGAGACTGATTGAGTTCTTCATTCTCTCCAAGCACTTTAACATTCTTCCAGAAATCTTCCCTTATCCCTTTAATTTTTGATATAGCTTCTTTTAAGCCTTTTTCATTTCGTGCCATTCCAACGTTATCCCACATTACCTGCCCAAGCTCTCGATGCAATTCATCAACTGTTTTATTTCCTTTAATTGATAAAAGTTTTTTTACGTCCCCTTTAACATTATTTGCTGCTTCAGTAAAGGCTGGATGTTTCTCATCAACTTTATCTTTTTTAAGTTCAGCAAGATAACCGCCGATTGTATAAGGAATAACAAAATAACCGTCTGCAAGTCCCTGCATTAAAGCGCTTGCACCAAGCCTGTTTGCACCATGGTCAGAGAAGTTGCATTCACCGAGCGCAAAAAGCCCCGAAACGGCTGTCATCAAATTATAATCAACCCAAAGCCCGCCCATTGTGTAATGAACTGCTGGATATATTCTCATTGGTACTTTGTAAGGATCTTCATCAGTAATTCTTTTGTACATATCGAAAAGGTTGCCATATTTTTCTTTTATATTATCTGCACCGAGACGTTCAATTGCATCGGCAAAATCGAGATAAACGGCATTCATTCTTTCACCGACACCTTTACCGGCATCAACCTGTTCTTTTGCATTTCGTGAGGCGACATCTCTCGGAACAAGATTTCCGAATGAAGGATATTTTCTCTCGAGGAAATAATCTCTTTCGTTTTCAGGAACCTGATCAGGCGATCTTTTATCTGAAGGATTTTTCGGAACCCAGACTCTTCCATCATTCCTCAAGCTTTCGCTCATCAAAGTTAATTTGGATTGATAATGTCCTGTAACAGGAATGCAGGTAGGATGAATCTGTGTAAAACATGGATTTGCAAAAAAAGCACCTTTCTTGTAAGCACGCCATGCCGCTGTAACATTAGAACCTTTTGCATTTGTAGAAAGGAAATATGCATTGCCATAACCGCCTGTGCAAAGCAAAACTGCATCTCCAGAGTGAGATTCAATTTCCCCTGTTACCATATTGCGTGCAATAATTCCTCTCGCTATTCCATCAACTACAACTATATCAAGCATTTCATGACGTTCAAACATTTCAACTTTCTTTAATCCAACCTGGCGCATTAAAGCACTGTATGCACCAAGTAAAAGCTGTTGTCCCGTTTGTCCCCTTGCATAAAATGTTCTTGAAACCTGCGCACCGCCGAAAGACCTGTTATCGAGCAACCCTCCATATTCACGGGCAAATGGAACTCCCTGTGCAACACACTGATCAATAATATTTACGCTTAATTCTGCAAGCCTGTAAACATTTGCTTCACGTGCACGGTAATCACCGCCTTTAATTGTATCGTAAAAAAGTCTGTAAACACTATCGCCGTCATTCTGGTAATTTTTTGCTGCATTAATTCCACCTTGTGCTGCAATACTGTGCGCCCTTCTTGCACTGTCCTGGAAACAAAATGATTTTACATTATAACCAAGCTCAGCAAGTGATGCAGCAGCAGAAGCTCCTGCAAGCCCGGTTCCTATAACTATAATATTATATTTTCTTTTATTGGCTGGATTAATAAGCTTAAGCTTGAATTTATGATTTGTCCATTTCTCTTCTAATTTTCCGGCGGGAACTTTTGAATCCAATCCCGCAGAGCGGGATTTTACTTCGCTCAACATCTCAATTCCCTCCCGCGTTAAATAAAAAATATAAAGGAATTAATGCAAAACCTGCACAAAGCAAAATCGAAAAAACAATTCCGAAATTTTTTATAATGGCAGTGTATTTGTTATATCTTATTCCCAAACTCTGAAAAGCACTCTGAAATCCATGCACCAGGTGAAATGCTAAAAAGATTAATGCTATTATGTAAAAGATAGAATAGTATGGATTTGAAAAAGCCTCTACGGCTCCTTCATACATAGTATTTGACGGATTGCCCAATCTATACGGAAAAAAGAAAGTTCTTAAATGAATTACTAGAAAAATAAAAACTATCGTTCCTCCCCAAATCATAAACCTTGAAAAGAAAGTGCTGTTTTCAGAAGGATCATTAACTTTATAACTAAATCCCCTGGCTACCCTGTTGCCCCACCAGAGTCTTACACCATTAACAATATGATATATTATAAAAAAGAATAAACCAATTTCTACAATTCTTACAGGAATATTAAGACTGCCCGCCATAAATGCCGAGTATTCTTCAAAGATTTTTCCATTGTCATTTAAAAGAAGGAGTAGGTTACCGGCAAGATGTTCAACTAAAAAGAGTATAATGAACAAACCGGTTAAAGCCATAACAATCTTCTTGCCGACGGAGGAATCAATAAACCTGAAGAAGCCGCTCATTAGGAATTCCCCGTTTGAAATATGAAAGTAGTGAGTTTAGTTCTGAAAGGATTTTCTAAAAGTGACATCGAATATTTATGTCTACAAATTTAAGATTAAACTTAACACAAGGATAAAATTATTTAATATGAGCGTGAAATGCAATTTATAAAGTTAAGATTGCACTAAATAAAATTTATTTTTTTTGTTGCTTAATAAATTCAAGATTTCTTTTTGCTCCTTTAGTATTCGGATGATCTTTCCCAAGTAATTTTTTAAACTTATTATAAGCTGCTTCTGCTAATTTTTTTGCCTGTTCATACTTTCCTAAATCCTGATACACTAAAACTAAGTTGGACTGGCTTATCGCTACATTTGGATGATCCTCACCAAAGTTTTTTATAACTGATTCTAATGATTTTTCTAATAATTCAACTGCTTGTTCATGCTTTCCTAAATTCTGATATACTAAAGCTAAATTAGATTGACTGACTGCTACGTTTGGATGATTCTCGCCATAGTTTTTTATGGCTGATCTTAATGCTTTGCCCAATAACTCTTCAGCCTGTTCATACTTTCCTAAATCCCTATATACGGTAGCTAAATTCGATTGTCTAATTGTTACATTTGGATGATCCTTGCCAAAGTTTTTTATATCTGATTTTAATGCTTTCTCTAATAATTCTGCAGCCTGTTCATATTTCCCTAAATCCTGATACACTAAAGCTAAGGAGGATTGACTACGAGCTACATTATGATGATTCTCTCCAAAGTTTTTTATATCTGACTTCAATGCCTTCTCTAATAACTCTTCAGCTTGTTCATACTTTCCTAAGGCTTGGTATACAGCAGCTAGGTTAGATTGACTGGCTGCCACAGCCGGATGGTCTTCTCCGAAGTTTTTTATATCCGATTCTAATGCTTTCTCTAACAAATCTGCGGCCTGTTCATATTTTCCCAAATCTCTATATACAGAAGATAGATTCGATTTTCTGATTGTTACATTAGGATCATTCTCCCCAAAGTTTCTTATATCTGATTCTAATGTTTTCTCTGATAATGCTGCGGCTTTTTCATACTTTCCTAAAGTTTGGTACACAGTAGCTAAGTTGGATTGACTGACTGCGACAGCCGGATGGTCCTCTCCAAAGTTTTTTATATCTGATTCTAATGCCTCCTCTAACAAATCTGCGGCCTGTTCATATTTTCCCAAATCATAATACACTAAGGCTAAGTTGGATTTACTGCGAGTTACATTCGGGTTATCTTCTCCAAAGTTCTTTATATCTGACTTTAATGCCCTTTCTAGCGATCTTCTTGCGGTTTCATATCTACCAAATTCTTTAAGAATAATACCTATTCTATTCAGGTATAAACTTAATATTCCTGTAGAGTCAACAATCGCATTTTCATCTTTATATTTATACTCAATAAACTCCAATATTGATAAGCCATATTCAATGTACATAAATTTATCAACTGGATTATCTTTTGATTGATCATAGTCAAAAAATTCAAGGAAGTAATTGAATATATTTCTAACATTATTAAGCTCTGGTATGAATTTAGCCAAAGCTACTTCTTTAATTATCTGGTGTGATATTACATAGTCACCCATTTCAACAAGAAAACCTTTTTTAATTAGAGAATTTAAATTTTTATAAAATTCTGTTTCAGCTAGATTTTTTGAACCAGTAATCTCGGCAATAAAATCCATTTTTATTTCGGTTGAAGGTAAAATACAAAATTGTTTAAGCAGCCATATCTCATTATCACTCAGGTACATAAAATCAATTAAACTAAAAAGATGAGTATAAATTTTAGCTTCTTTTTCTGAATGGTTTGTAAAAACATTTACTGCAAGTTTTTTATTCTCAAATTCATGTTTTTTTATTAAATCAAAGGCTTCCTCAAGTGTCAGTCCTTTATTTATTTTCAGTGCCTTAGATATTAATTCAATTGTAAGAGTATGATAACCAATATATTTTAAGAGTTCATCAAGAATTTCTGGATTACATTCTCCATTATAATTCTGTAAAAAAAGCTCACGTGATTTTTCAGGTAATAAAAAACCAAGTTGATACTCAAAAAATTTGTTTAATTTGTGGCGGGACGTGAGAATAAGTTTCCAATTGTTTTGCAAATATTCTGATATTTTAAAAAGCAGTTGTTCTTCTTCACTACTTACATTATCCAGAATAATAAGGTTATTTCCTAAAATTCCACTTATCCTATTAAGCAATAAATCAATTGCGTCATTTTCTCTTTTCTGAGTAATTAGTTCACTAATCTCTTCTTTCATTCCTAAGTTATTAATCAAAGCAATATTAGAAAGCATTGAATCTTTCAGGGTGGGGACAGCAGTTATCCAAACAATATGCTCATATTCATTTTGGTTTTGCTGCACAAAAGCTTTTGCAAGAGTTGTTTTGCCGATCCCACCAATACCGTTTATCGACAAACTATTGTTATCAATTTTTAAATAATCCTTTATTTCTCCCAATTCCTCTGATCGGCCAACCACTTGGTTTAAGATTAAATGTGGAATTGGATTTAAATTTTTAGAGTACTCATTTTTTTGTTTTTCTAATTTTTTATCTTTGTCCGATTTTTTATAAACTATTACCTTAACAGAATTACTTTTTAAAATAAATTCAGCTGGTATAAATCCATTATCTTTTAATACTTTTTGCACTCTTTTTATTCCTTTTGCAGCAGACTCAATGATACCATAAAAAAAGAAAATATATGCAATTTGTTTATGTTTTATATATGATTGAGTAATCGACTCATGATTCATTGGATTTATATTTTGTGGAAACTGCCCAGGATTTATTATCTCCATTCTATCTGGGTATATTGATACACTTACCTCTGTATTAATTTCTTTATCATAATCTCGGTGTACTAATGCATTTGCTACTAGTTCATAAAATACAATTTTAGGTATTTCATATTCTTCTTGTCGTGTTGAAAAATTTCTAATTAAATACAAATTTTTCATTATATGTTCTGTTAGAGTTTTATATTGTTGTATAATATTTCCTCTAACTATTTCATTTATTCCAATTTCCATTCCCTCTTTATCTCTATAAACAAAAAACCGTGATGGTGAAGCACTTTGACATACTTCTGATATGTACTCAAATCTACCAAAACACAAAAATGTACCTTTAATGAGTAACTCATTTCGTAGTAACTCTAATTTTTTTAAGATAATCTTGGGGGGATCCAATGGGTTAATTTGTAAATTGATTAATTCTTTCTTTACTCTATCTAAACTAAAAAATGTATTTAATTGTTCAATATCGAAATGTGATAAATCATATTCATATAAATTTTCTGATGTGTTGATTCCCTGATTATTTTGTATTATTTCTATTGAGTTTTTATATTTTAGGAAATCATCGGACTTAGTTCGCTGAAAACTTTTGCTAAAAAATAATTCAAGATTTTCTCTTGTTCTTTCTCGTAGGGTTTCCCACCTATCATACTCTTCGTAATTTGTTTGCCCTTCTTTTTGTAAAGATTCTTTTAATTCTAAGACTTCATCATACATTTTATTTTCAGCTTTGTTTTTAGCTGAAAAGCCTTGTTTGAAGAAAACAAAAACTTTTTTCTTTTTAGTTCGAGCCAACTGATATTCTTCAAAAGTGAATTTTCCAATCTTTGAGTAAAACAGAGCAATAATTACATCTGAACCTTCAAGCAATGGATTTATTTCATCCTGAATCCTTGCTTTATCATAACTACCGCTTGGTATATCAGTTTCCCACATTACAGGGTCACAAAAAAGTCCTTCAAAAAGTTTTTGCAAATGATTAAATATTGATGGGAATAAATCACGTTCTTCTTTTAGTTCGTTTGAAGAAGCGATAAAGATCTTAATTGTTTTTCTATATGTCATTTGCACCCACCAATAGATAATGCATATGTAAAATAATAGTATTCTGCAAATAACTCACTACAAAAGTTATATTTTTTAGAAAAATTTTGTTTTTAACTCTCTTCATTTTATCTTCCTAACAAGTTCTTAGAAATTTTGATTACGGTGTCCCGGTCCCGACATTTTCGAGATAACGGGAAATATAGGAAAGTCCGGTGAAGTGATTATTTTGTCACATTGAGCCTGTCGAAATGTGACGGCATTCTTCGACCTGCCTTGCCGTCAGGCAGGCAAGCTCAGAATGACAAGAGAAACAAATCATCAATTCCGGCGCTGTCGCGCAACTGTAAATCAATGTAGAATGTATAATGTAGAATTCAGAATGAATTTAATTCTACATTCTTAATTCTAAATTCTACATTGACCAAGCCAGGAGACCTGCCGTAATTCTACCTGCCATCAGGCAGGCGTACTAAATCAACCTTCGCGGAAGAGGTTAGGTTAACGAAAATTCCAAACAAAACAATTTCGTTTAACAACTCCCCACGAAGTTACCACCAATTCTATTAAATATAGGAGTAACTTCTATGGCTAAACTAAAACTTTTTGTTTTTCTTTTCTCGACTTTTTCCTTTGCGCAGACAGATTCGGCAAAGATTTATACACTCTCCGATGTTGTGGTTACTGCAACCAAAACAAGCACACCTTTGTTCGAACTGGCAAATTCAATAACAGTAATTGATTCTGTCGAAATAGAAAGAAAGAAAAACAGCAATGTTCTTGAACTTCTAAAAACAGAATATGGTCTGAATATAACACAGCAAGGCTCTTTCGGTTCTCTTGCAAATGTTTATACAAGAGGAGCAAATACAGGACATACACTTGTCCTTCTGGACGGAATTGAAATTAACATGCCGAGTGACCCGGGCGGAACTTTTGATTTTGGAAATCTTCCTGTTGATAATATCGAAAGGATTGAAATTCTGCGTGGTCCACAAAGCACTCTTTACGGCTCGGATGCCCTGGCAGGAGTTATCAATATTATTACTAAGAAAGGAACCGGCAAACCAAAATTTTTTTTATCAACCGTAGGAGGTTCTTATAATTCTTATAAAGGATTAGCGGGATTAAACGGCAGCTATGATTTTCTTAATTATTCATTAACTCTAAGCAGGTTTAAAACAGACGGCTTTTCATCTGCTTCCGAAGAAACAGGAAATAAGGAAAAAGATGGTTCTTCAAGTTACAGCGCTTCATCAAGGTTGGGGGCTGAGATTACTGATGACTTCGATCTCAATTTTATTTTCAGATTTACAAAAGCAGATGTCGATTACGATCAGTTCGGCGGGCAGTTTGGAGACGATCCGACTTATGTATATAAACTTGAAGAATCTGCATTCAGAACAGAAGGAAAATATTCTGCATTTAATGGATTTTGGGAACAGACTCTTGGAGTTTCCATTTTCAGGAACGTTAGAAAATATTCTAATGATGCTTTTGTTTATGATGCCTCAAGAGCATTTTATGACGGAAGAAAACTAAAGATAGACTGGCAGAACAATTTTTATTTGGCTAACACAAATACTTTAATTTTGGGCGTCGAGACTGAAAAAGAAGAGGCTGAAACAGAATATTATATTTTCTCCCAAACGTTTCCATTAGAAAGTATATTGCCTAAAAGCAGTTCCAGAACTACGGGAGTATACCTGCAGGATCAATTTAAATTGGAAAATTTCTTTGGAACTGCCGGAGTAAGATTTGACGATCATCAAAGATTTGGCTCAACTTTAACTTACAGGTTTGCGCCGGCTTATATAATCTGGGAAACCGGGACAAAACTTAAAGCTACAATTGGCACAGGTTTTAAAGCTCCATCGCTTTACTATCTTTTTGATCCAAGCTATGGAAATCCTGATCTAAACCCCGAAAAAAGTATCGGCTGGGATGCCGGCATTGAACAGTATTTATGGGATTCAAAATTAATAATAGGTGCAACTTATTTTGAAAACTATTTTAAGGATTTATTCGGCTTTGATGAAAATTTTAGAACTATAAATATCAACAAAGCGGAAACGAGAGGGGTCGAGTTTTATTTCATTCTTAATCTCTTAAAAGAAATTTCAACTAAGGGAAATTTCACTTATACAGATTCAAAAGATAAAAGCATGAATTCTCCCGATAAGGATCTTCCGCTTTTAAGAAGACCGAAAATAAAAGCATCTTACGAGGTAAACTACAGCTTTAATGATAAGGCAAATATAAACGGGGAAATTATTTATGCCGGGGAAAGAGACGATAAAGATTTTTCTCAATTTCCTGTTCAAAGAGTAAAGCTGAAGGGTTATTCTATTGTTAATCTCGCTGCATCTTACAAGATTTTTGAATTCCTTCAACTTTATGCAAGAGTTGAAAATCTTTTTGATACCGATTATGAAGAGGTTCTTGGTTATGCCACACCGGGGCTTTCAGGTTATGCCGGAATAAAAATCGGTTTATAATATGATAAATTATTTTTATCTTACAATCAATTAATTAAAGGAGATAATATGAATTCAAACTTAACGCCGAGGTTCCTTGTTTTAGCAGGAATGATTTTAATTGCTGCATTTACAAGACTAATTCCTCATCCGCCAAATTTTACTGCAATTGGTGCAATGGCTTTATTCGGAGGAGCTTATTTTAGTAAGAAAAGTCTTGCTTTTGCTGTTCCTTTAATTGCAATGTTTTTATCAGATATTATAATTGGATTTCACCCGGGAATGTATGCTGTTTATCTAAGCTTTATTTTAATCGTAATGATAGGAATGAGCCTGAAAGACAAAAAGAAAGTGATGAACATTCTCCTGGCTTCGGTTTCTGCTTCGGTATTATTCTTTATTATTACAAACTTTGCACAATGGTTATCATACCCTCTGTATACAAAAGATATCCCGGGGTTAATAACCTGCTATGTTGCTGCAATACCATTCTTTCATTATACTCTTTTAGGCGACCTCTTTTTTGTCGGGATTTTGTTTAGTGCATTTGAATTAGCCAAAGTAAAATTCCCTCAGCTTGAAAAAGTAAAAGCTTAAAGTTTAACCCCACCCGTTCTCCCCTTTAATAAAGGGGAAACGAGGAGGGGTTCTAATTTTTACAATGAAACCTCTCCCTCTATTAATAGACTTTGATGGCGTAATAAGATTAGGTGATGTCCCGGCACCTGATGCAAAAGAATTTTTTAATTTTATAGATAAGAAAAGAATTCCTGCCTGTGTGATAAGCAATTCTACTCTTAAAACTTCTTCGGAAATAAAAGAGTTTTTTCATAACAACAATATTGAGTTTAATATCCCTGCAATTACTGCATCCGAAGCTGCTTTGAAATATGCGCGGGATAAATATAAAAGAGTAAAAGTCTATTGCATTGAAAGCATCAAAAAAATATTTGCTGATCTTTTAGTTGAAAAAAATCCTGAAGCAGTAATAGTTGGTGATCTTGTAGATGGATGGAGCTATGATATTCTTAATCAAATCTTCCGGGATGTTTATGCAGGGGCAGATTTTATTGCAATGCAGAAAAATAAATTCTGGAAACCCGATGGGAAAAATCTTTGTCTCGATGCAGGTTCTTTCATCTCTGCAATTGAATATGCGACCGGAAAGGAAGCTTTACTTATCGGGAAACCTTCTTCTATCTATTTTAGAACAGCATTGAAAATTCTTGGCGATGAAAATTCTTCTTTCTACATGCTTGGAGACGATCTTGAAACCGATATAACCGGTGCTCAAAAAATTGGTGGGAAAGGAATATTAATTTTTACGGGAAAAACAAAATCTCTAATAGAAGTAACAGAAGATTTACCTGCTTACACAACAAACAATCTTCCGGAAGTTATAAAAATACTTGACGGGCTTTATTAAGCAACGAGCTTTATTCCCTGTCTCTCCGCACGTTCCCTGGATAGATAAATAATCTTTTTTAACGTTTCAACATAGCTCAAACCGGATGTTTCCGAAGAACGCATAAAGCCGGCTCCTTCGGTCAGGTCGGGATTCGGATTAACTTCAAGAACATAAAGCTGATTATCTTTTGAGAGCCTCATATCGACACGTGCATAATCCCTGCAGCCCATAGCTTTAAAAGCTTTAAGAGCAGTCTCTTTTGCTTTCTTTTCAATTCTCTTAGGAAGTTTTGCCGGACAGATCGGAATTGTTTTATGATATGCTTCGTGATGAGGATCCCACTTTGCCTGGTAGCTTACAATGTTGTGCAGGTGATCGGGCATTTCACTAAAATCAATTTCACTTATTGGCAAAGCTGCCGGTTCAAGATCACCAAGTACGGCAACGTTTAATTCTCTTCCTTCAATAAACTCCTCTACTAATGCAGGCTGAGTAAAATACTTTATGATATAATCCGTGCGTTCTTTTAGCTTTTCTACATTTTCTACAATAGATTCATTCTCAATTCCCACGCTTGCATCTTCATAAGCCGGCTTAACAATTAACGGGTATTTTAAGCTATGCCTGAAAGACTTCGGTAATTTTTTTAAAATCTTAAATCTTGGAGTTTTTATCCCGATTGCATTCAACAGTCTTTTAGTAAAGATTTTACTCTGGCAATTTGCCAAAGCCATTGGAGGAGCGCCGGTAAAAGGCATTCTGAGCAGTTCCAGTAACCCGACTATGTTCATCTCATTACGGGAATCCTCCTTATATATTTCGACAAAATTGAAGACAATATCCGGCTTGTTCTTTTTTATATCCTTTAAGAGAGAGAGAATATCATCTTTAATATTCAGAGTATAAGCATTTACCCCATTTTTTTTGAGCTTTTGAGCCATAATTTCATATTCTTCAATCGGCGTAATGTTCTCAACCTCAAAATATGGAACAAAACCGAGCTTTTTTTCTTCTAGTTGATTCGGTTTAATGTACAATTCCGGGTGCGGTTCGTTAAAGACTATCGCCACTTTAATTTTTTTTTCCGGCATGCTTAAAAATACTGAATTTTATCTTCTTAAGTAATATTTTGGTAGCCGATATTTTCATCTTTAATCAGAAAGCATTTTTACTTTTTTATGAGCTTCTATCCCCAACCTTATAAATACCAATGTGGTCCGTTTGCTCTTAAGTATGGACTCGTTATGCTTGGTCGTTTTGAAAATGAAAAAGAGATAGGTAAAAAAGCCGGAAGCACATGGTGGTATGGCACCGATGAAATTGGTCTTGCAAAAGCTGCAAAAAGTTTTGACTGCAAGATGAAATATTTCAGAAGAGAAAATGTAAAAGATGCAATTAAAATTTTGACCTATAATCTTAAGAGAGGCTACCCATGCATATTGAGTGTAGATAACTGGGAACACTGGATCACTGTCATTAATGAGCAACGTGGTAAGTTCATTGTTGTAGACAGTGCATTGGATAAAGTAATTGTTATTTATTCACATATTCAATTAGCAAGAAGATGGAAATATATAGACGATGAAAACGGTGAGATAAGTTATGATGGCTATGCTCTTGTTTCAAACAACAAACCTACAACTAAGGCGAAATTCTCACTTGAAAAAGCAAGATACGTGATGCATGATAGAAATAGAGGTCTTGCAAGAAAATGGGATTCTTATTTCAACGATCTTATATTAATTTGCAGACCGAGGTTTCCACATTCGACAAAAACAATTTCCTTCAATGAATTTCTGAGAAGACATGAAAAAATGCTTGTTAACCAAATAGCAAACTGGCACGGAAGTCCTTCGTACAGGGAATTACAAAAAATACTGGATGATATGCAATTTGTAGCTGAGGTTTACAATCTAGTTATTTATATAGAGGATCAGAAAAAAGCTTTAATTGATCTTGCTGCATTACTAATGATGTATGCCTGCGGCAGGTATGGAATGGATCCTATTTATTAATTACTAAGAAAGGATTCCCTGCTTTATGAATAATGAAAACAAAATTACAGGTATTCACCATATTACGGCAATTGCAGGAAACCCGCAGAAAAATATTGACTTCTATGTTAAAGTTCTCGGTCTCAGATTCATTAAAAAGACTGTCAACTTCGATGATCCTCATACCTATCATTTTTATTATGGCGATGAAACAGGAAATCCAGGAACAATCTTAACTTTTTTCCCCTGGACTGAGCACGGCTTTAAGGGAAAACGAGGTACGGGACAAATTTCAGCTATTTCATTTTCTATTCCCCTTTCTTCACTCGACTTCTGGATGGGATGGTTAACAAAAAACAATATTGCTTTTGCAGGTCCATTAAATCGTTTTAGTGAGCAGGTTTTAATTTTTGAAGACCCTGATGAATTTGAGCTTGAGATTGTAGCCAGTAACGAGGAAAAAAGACCGGGCTGGAATTCCGGTTTTGTTCCTAAAGAACATTCAATAAGAGGTTTTTGGAGCGCGTCTATCAGCCACCAGAAAACTGAAATGACAGAAACATTTATGTCAGGGTTACTTGAATTTAAGAAAGTTAATCAGGCAGAAAATAGGATAAGGTTTGCTTTGGTTGGTGGCGGTCCCGGAACGTATGTAGATCTTATTTCTTTACCTGATCAACCGAGAGGAATAATGGGTGTTGGAGCAATACATCATATAGCCTTCAGAACAGCAGATGATAAAACTCAACTTGAAGTACGGGAGAAACTTATCAGTAAAAACTTTGATGTGACACCCGTTGTCGACAGAAACTATTTCCATTCAATTTACTTTAAGGAACCGGGAAATGTTTTGTTTGAAGTTGCTACCGATCCTCCCGGGTTTTTAGTTGACGAAAAACCAGATGCACTCGGCAAATCGTTGAAATTACCTGAATGGTTCGAGCCGGTCCGTTCCGAGATTGAGTCCAGCCTCCCCAAAATTATAATCCCGCAATAAGAATATTTTATGTTATCTCATCCACACGGAAATCAAACAGTATTATATGAAGGAGATATTAAGTCTGCAAAATCAGCAATGATCTTAATTCATGGCAGGGGAGCTACTGCGGAAAGTATTCTTTCCTTAACTAAAGAATTTGAGACAAATAATTTTCTTTTTGCAGCTACGCAGGCAAACGGCAACACCTGGTATCCCTATAGTTTTCTTGCACCAACAAAAGATAATGAACCGGGAATAACATCAGGTTTAAAAGTAATAAGTGATCTGGTTAAGAAATTAAATGAATCAGGAATTCCCAATGAAGAAATAATCTTACTGGGATTTTCACAAGGTGCCTGCCTTACACTTGAATATGCAGCCAGAAATGCAATGCCTTATAAAGGAATAATAGGATTAAGCGGAGGATTAATTGGTGATAAAATCGAGAAAGAAAGGTATTCCGGCTCATTTGAAAATTGTCCTGTGTTCTTAGGCTGCAGCGATATAGACCCACACATTCCCGCGGAACGTGTTAATCAAACAGAAATAATAATGAAAGAATTAAATGCTTCAGTAACTAAAAGAATTTACAGGGGAATGGGGCATACGATTAATGAAGATGAGCTTAATTTTATACGTTCCATAATGTAACATCCTTTCAATAAAATCACCTGATTGTACTAAAATTATTTGTTTTTCTTTAAAAATCGTTATTGAAAACATGTCTCCTTCCAAAACAGTTTTTTAAAATATGACAGTAATAGTTTCCAGTTTTTATAGTAACAATTACTGAATGTTAGCTCAGGGGAAATAATCAAAGTATCATTTACTTGCTGTAATGTGGCATATTCCTTGGCAATAATACGCTATAAATAAAACGATTAAGTGATCATGAAAAAGATAAAACTATTAGCAATTACACTTGTCTTGTCTGTAGGTTTTTTTAGCTGTTCAGATTCTTTATTAGATCAACAGTCTTCCGGTAATAATACCGACAATTATTCGTCAGAATACTCAAGTCAGTTCAAACATGAAAATCCGGAAAAAAGGGATTTTGGATATCAAAATAATAAGGTGGTTTCTAAAGTTATAAATGGCAGAATTGGGGGAATAATCCAGTTGTCAGCTATTTATAAAATTGACATGCCTTTTTATAAAAGGAAAAATTTTGACCTGAAGACAGTGACTGTTAGTGCCACTTTAATCATACCTCCGGGGGCATTTGATGGTACGAGGGAAATAACCTTAATAGATGACTACAAAACCACATCAATTTATTGTTATCCGGGTATGAGCTTTAACAAGTCACTTCACTTGAATCTAATATTCACCGGTCTTGATTTAACCGAACTTGGTTTTACAAATGATAATGTGAAATTTGGCTACATAGATGAAAACGGAACAGTTGAAACCTGTATAAACGACGGAATAACCCTGGATCAATTAAAAGGTGCTGTTGGGGTAATAAACGCACGCATAGACCATTTTTCCAGGTATGCATTCTGCCGGTAAAAATTAAATTCAAAATATATGTTTACACTTGAACAAGAAAAAAAATTACTCCTGAAAGATATTCTAAAAAACTTCTTCAATAATCGGGAAATATCTGAATTCACAAAGAAGTATTTGCAGGGTTCTGTTAAAGGGACAAAATCCAAACAGGTAAGTAAAAAAAATAAACAACAAATTGATCTGAATCTGCAGGACAATTCCAGGCTTAGATTAGAGATCGATTTACTAATTACTTTTGCTGAGAACAAATTATCGGAAAATAAATTCCTCGAATTACTTCTCTCACTCGGTCAGTTTGCAGTAACTACCGGCGAATTTACCTTATCAATCGATCTATATGGAAAACTTCTTAATAAAACAAAAACCAAAAACGAATATTTAAATATAAATGCCCACGCCTATCTTTCACTGGGAGAAATGTATAGCAGGCAGGCGCACTGGGCTTTAAGTTTTAACAATATTAATAAATCTAAAAGCTTATTTGAAAAACAAAACGATATTACCGGAATAGCGAAATGTGAAAACATGCTTGGCACAATTTACGGAGAGATAGGAAACCTTAAAAAAGCCACGCAGCATTTTGAAAAAGGTCTCTCATTAATTGACGGTAAAAAAGATATTGCTCTTATCGGCAAGATTGAAGTTAACCTTGGAATAGTTAATAATATCCAGGGGAATTACGATCTTGCTCTATCCTATTATCAACGGGCATTGCTTAACTTCCAAAAGCTATCAGATTTAAAGAATATAGCATTAATAAACCATAACATTGGAATGACTTATCTAAAACTAAATAAGTTCACAATGGCACTCAGCAATTTCGATCAGAGTATTTCCAATTCACTTCAGGTAAGTTCTCTCCCCTCTCTCGGCATTTCATACACAAGCAAAGCTTATCTTTATACTCAACAAAAAGATTTCTCGATGGCAGAAGCATTTGCCGACAAAGCGATGGATATATGTTTCAAGACTAATGATAAATTATCTATCGCAGAAGTTTACAAAGTAAAAGGTATAATACAGCGGAATAAATCGAATTTTGAATCTGCTGAAAACTTTTTGCTCACAAGTTTGAGGATTAATAAAGAACTGGAAAATCAGCTTAACTATGCGGAAACCTGCTTTGAGCTGGGATTATTATATGAAAATACGGGGAATAATTATTCAAGTAAATCATATTTTGAGAAAGCAATAAAGTATTTTAAGAGCATTAGTGCCGGTCCTGAAATAAAAATTATCAGCGAACATTTAAATAATCTCTAACGCTACACATCAAAAACCCTTTCTTATCACTTTTTTTGCAAGAATTAATAAAAAAGCTTTAAACTCAAAACTTATTGACATTAAGCTTGGTTAAAATTATAATTAATCATTAAATCTTGAACTATTCCACTTATTAAAATAACTCGAAAAATCCGAAATGAGTTTATGTGGTTTGCCTGCTAAATAATTCCAAAAATAAAAAAGGAGAACTCTATGAAAATTCCATACATGAAAGTTATTCTTTTGGTTTCAATTTTTCTATCACTTCCGTTTTATACCCCGGCTCAATTTACAACGGAAGGAGTCCAGTTTGGTGTTCAGTTTAACGGTCTTTACCCGGCAAATGATTTCAGCAAAGAAGATTTAGTAGGCTCTTATGAATTATCTTACCTGGGCAGAGCATTCTTTAGATTCGAAATAATTGAAGGGCTACAAGCTGAACTTGGAGGAGGATATGGAATTTATGCCGGTAAAGATTTGGTAGACGTAAAATATGAAACGGAAATTTATCCTGTTGATTTAAGATTTGTTGTAAGCCCCTTTAAAATGGATAGCTGGAACCCATATTTCTACGTTGGTGGTGGTGCAATAAGATACATAGTAAAACAAAAGCCGGCAAGTGTCAGCAAATACCCTGTTGAGGACAATGGCTGGACAGGCTATTACCCTGTAGGTATTGGCAGTCAATTTAGATTGGGTGATAACCTTTTGTTCGAGATTAACTTAGGCGCTGGTTATGCGTTAACTGAAGATTTAAATTATTACGATAAACAAAGTTCCGCTGGCGATGCTTATGCAAGCCTTGGAATAGGTTTCACAATTGGACCTGAAGCAAATGATGATAAAGATCAGGATGGGCTTTTCAGAAAAGAAGAAAAACAACTCGGGACCGATCCTCTTAACCCCGATACCGATTCAGATGGGTTAAGCGACGGTGAAGAGGTTAACACTCACAAAACCAATCCGCTAAATCCTGATTCTGATAATGACGGGTTAAACGATGGCATGGAAATAACTCAATCGAAAACCAATCCTACAAATCCCGATACTGACGGTGATGGCTTAGATGATGGAGAAGAATTTCAAAAATACAAAACCAATCCCGGCAAAGCTGACACAGACGGCGACAGCTTAAACGATTATGCTGAAGTAACAACTCACAAAACAGATCCTTTAAAAGCCGATAGCGACAGCGATGATTTAAACGATGGCGCCGAAGTGAACGTCTATAAAACCGATCCGAATAAAGCTGATACAGATGGTGATAGTTTAAAAGACGGAGAAGAAATCACTTCTCTTAAAACTGATCCTCTTACCCCTGATACTGACGGCGGAACTGTAGACGATGGAATTGAAGTAAGAAGAGGAACTAATCCTCTAAACCCGGATGATGATGTTGTTAAAGTCGGAGTACCAATAATTCTCGAGGGAATTACATTTGCAACCGGTAAAGCAGAAATTACTCCTGAATCCGGTGAAACTCTGCAAAAAGCACTTAGAACATTACAAACTTATCAGGAAATCGATGTCGAAATCGGAGGTCATACGGATAATGTTGGTAGCAGCTCTTCTAACCAGAAACTTTCTCAGAAAAGAGCAGAAGCTGTTAGAGATTGGTTAATAGGAAACGGTATTGATCCCGACAGGCTAACAGCAGTTGGTTATGGAGAAGATCAGCCGACTGTATCAAATGATACTCCTGAAAATAAAGCTAAGAACAGAAGAATAGAATTTAAGAGAGTCAGGTAAAAAACCAGGTAATAAACATTCTTCCGGAGCCCTTTCTTATTCATTGAGAAAGGGCTTTTTAATGGAATCGTGTTGATTTTTTTATTCTTTGTGATAGTTTTGTTATATAACTGAAATATATTTAGCTCATTAAACAGGAGCTTAAATGAAAAACGTACTCGTCGTTGAAGACGATAAATCAATTTCCGATCTGGTTGAAATCCATCTTAAAGATCTTAACTGCAACGTAATTAAAACCTTTGATGGAAAAGAGGGCTTGCAACTTGCATCGGGGAACAATTACGATCTCATAGTGCTGGATATAATGCTACCTAATGTCGATGGACTTGAAATATGTAAAGAGGTTAGAAAAAAGGAAGATTACACTCCCATTCTAATGTTAACTTCAAAATCGGAAGAGCTTGATAAAGTTGTGGGATTGGAAGTCGGCGCTGATGATTATCTTACAAAACCTTTTGGCATCAGGGAATTTATTGCACGGGTTAAAGCAATATTCAGAAGGACCGAGGCATTCCAGAAAGAGACAGAAAATCAATCCGATATTACAATTGGTGATATTATAATCGAAGTATCTAAAAGAAGAGTAAAACTAAACGGGCAGCGAATCGAGCTTACTCCAAAAGAATTCGACCTTTTGCTGCTTCTTGCTTCTCATCCCGGCAAAACTTATACACGTGAACAACTGCTGAATATTTTATGGGGTTACCAGTATAACGGGTACGAACATACTGTTAATTCTCACATTAATCGCTTAAGAAGTAAGATTGAAGAAGATTTATCAAACCCAAATTACATTTTAACTTCATGGGGAATAGGTTATAGGTTTAATGATATTGAAAACTTTCAAAGCTAAGCTATGAAAAAGCAAAACAGGTTTTTTAGTTCTCTCTACTGGAAAATCGGGATTACTTTCCTGGCAGTATTAATTCTTTTATCAGCCGTGTATCTTTACATCGCTATGTTCACCGCAGAAATGTATTTCCAGGAAGCCAACCAGAGATTGAATGCAGAAATTGCTCCTCATATTGCAAGCGAAAACCGGGCATTTATCGACGGAAAAGCGAACGAACAAATTCTTAAAAATGTATTTCACGATGTTATGATTATTAATCCCAGCATAGAGGTTTATCTTCTCGATACTGAAGGGAAAATACTTACTTTTTATGCTCCTGACAAAAAAATAAAAGTCGAACGTATCCCCCTTGAGCATGTAAAAGAATTTATTAAAACAGGGGGGGAAGAATTTGTTTTAGGAATTGACCCCAAAAACCCGGGGACAGAAAAGGTTTTTTCAGCCGCACCGGTATATGAAGAAGGAAAGTTTAGAGGATATATTTATGTAATACTTGCAAGTGAGGAATATGAAAGCAACATGCAGTTTTTGTTCGGCAGTTATATTCTGCGTCTCGGTTTGCGATCTATGAGCATTACCCTTGCTTCGGCAGTAGTAATCAGCTTAATTGCTTTAGCATTTATTGTTGGAAATATTAGGAGGATCGTAGCTGTTATACGCGATTTCAAAAACGGGAATCTTTCTACACGAATAAAGAAAAAAAGCAAAGATGAGCTTGGCGAGTTTGCAGATTCATTTAATGAAATGGCAGATACGATAGTTCAGAATATGGAAGATTTGAAAACGATGGATA
>MGZZ01000156.1:29450-30484 GCA_001802795.1 Ignavibacteria bacterium GWC2_36_12
TGTAGCAAATGTCTCGCATGATTTGAGAACTCCACTTGCTACAATACAGGGCTATCTTGAAACAATCTTAATAAAAGCTGATTCTTTATCGGAAGAAGAGAAGAAAAAATATTTGCAGACTATTTTTAAGAGCACAGAAAGGCTCAGGAAACTTGTTGAGGAATTGTTTGAACTCTCAAAACTTGAAGCAAGAGAAAAGAAACCACAGAAGGAACCGTTCTCGATTGCCGAGCTAATTCAGGACGTTCATCAGAAAAATCTGATACTTGCTGAAGCTAAAAAGATTGAATTGAAAACTAACTTCTCTTATGATTTACCAATGGCTTACGCAGACATAGGTATGATGGAAAGAGTCATTCAGAATCTTCTTGAGAATGCCATAAAATATACTTTTGAAGGCGGTAAAATTGATTTAAAACTTACTAAGGAAAAAGAACACATTGTTGTCAGCATTCAGGACAGTGGTGAAGGTATTGTTGATTCTGAACTGCCTCATATTTTTGATAGGTATAATAGAAGTAAAAGAGGTAATATTAAGAACAATGATGGTCTAGGGCTTGGACTTGCAATCGTAAAAAAAATCCTTGAAGTGCATAACATAGAAATAAATGTTGAAAGCAAAAAAAATATCGGGACGACTTTTTCGTTTAAAGTACCTGTTTATAAAAAATCGTCCCCTGTAAAAACAATGCAATACAGTTAATCTGCAAATTCACTACTTAATCACGATCATCTTTTTCGCTTCACTAAAAGAACCAGCCTGTAGTCTATATAAATAAATTCCACTGGCTAAACCGGAAGCATCAAACTTTATTTTATAAGTTCCGGCATGCTTTTCTTCATTTACTAAAGAAACTACTTCCCTTCCGAGAATATCATAAACTTTAAGAGTTACAAATTGCATACTGCCTACTGCATACTGAATACTGGTGCTTGGGTTAAAAGGGTTTGGATAATTCTGATATAGTACAAATTCTGAAGGAGAATTGACTTCTTCTTTAGTATCTAATTGAATAAAATCCGGCTGCTTATAT
>MGZZ01000156.1:30491-77057 GCA_001802795.1 Ignavibacteria bacterium GWC2_36_12
TACTCCATATCCACTCTTCACCAGCTTTGCTGCTGAAACCCGCCACTATTACATTTCCTGAATTATCAACTAATAAATCTGTTGGGGTACTTTGATAATCCTCAAAAATATAGCTTTCATTCCATTGAAGAATTCCCTCCCCGTTATATTTTATTACAGCATATTCTGTATTGTTATTGCTGTATCCGGCAACATAAACATCGCCTAAATAATCGAGAGCGATATTATAAGGAATATCACTTCCGTTAGATTCACCGTTATAAGGAATTGCCCATTGCTGTTCTCCCAGCGAGTTATACTTTACAGTTGTAAAATCATTATCAGTTCCCATTCCCTGGCTGACTCCGGTTACATAAACATTTTCATTTCCATCAACAGCAACATCGTAAGCATAATCATAAGAGCTTGCCGGGTCATCCCATCTTGCAGCCCACTGTTCATCACCGGAAGAATTATATTTTACAGTAGCATAGTCTGTTTGTGTGTCATTTCCAAAACTCCAACCAGTTACATATACATTTCCCGAACTATCTATTGACATTTCACTTGCCAAATCGCCATCATTTGCCGGTCCGTTATATCTTTTTATCCACTCTATATCTCCTGAAGAATTATATTTTAGAGTCACATAATCATAAAGTGATCCCGTGCTGTCACTTGTACCAGTAACGAATATATTCCCTGATATATCTACTTCAAGACCTTGAGCCAGATCATTACCATCGGCTGAACCGTTATATCTTTTTACCCATTGAAGCTGACCGAGGTTATTATATTTAACTGTGGCTATATCGAAAGACGAGTTTGAATTAATGCTGCTTCCTGAAATATATACATTCCCATTTGCATCTACGCTAATGAAACTAGCTATATCCGAACCAAAAGCAGGTGCATTATATCTTACAACCCACAATTCATTCCCGGAAGAATCATATTTTATTGTTGTAAAATCATAATTAGTTCCTAGTCCTTTACTTCCACCGGTTACATATACATTTCCATCCTCATCAACTTCAATATCATAAGCTTCATCAGAGCTATCAGCAGGTCCATCATATGTTCTAATCCATTTAATATTTCCTGAAGAATCACATTTCATTGTAATATAATCCCGCATATACTGATTTAACCCGCCAAAGCCGGTTATATAAATACTTCCCTCATTGTCTTTCTTTATGGCAGTTGGCTGGCAAAATCCTTTAAAATCTGAAATCCATCGCTGCGTTCCATTAGCATTTAACTTCAATATGTTGGGATGGACAGTTGTATTAACAGGGGAACTAACTAATAATCCTACGTACAGATCATTTGAACTACCTAATACAATCTTTCTTCCATTAGCATATACATTAAAATTGCTATAACTATGTGCCCAAAGTGAATCTCCTGAAGAATTATACTTTATAGTAATAGCATCCATTTGATTAGCCCAACTTCTATAACCTGTTATATAAACATTCTCATTTAAATCAATTTTTAAATCGTTCGGAATATCATCCATACTGGCAGGACCATTATAAGATTTTGCCCATTGAAAAATGCCGTTTGAATTATATTTTAGGGTTATATAATCCCTTGTTTGAGAGCTCGCAGGATAATAACTTCCCGTAATAAAAACATTTCCTGAAGGGCTTAATGCAAATCCACTAATGTCTGCCCAAATTGCACTATATTTTTTGTACCAAAGCAGATTTCCCTGCTGATCATATTTTAATATCCAAAATCCAAAATCCCCGGTATTTCCACCGACATTCGCTCCGGCTGAATAAATATTTCCCTCGTTATCTAAAGCAACATAGTCTGCCCTATCCTGTAAATCATTGTAAGACCTCGCCCACTGTTCTTCTCCATTTGCATTATACTTTATTGTTAAAAAATCATCGTTATTTAGACTACCCGTAACATATACGTTTCCCGTATCATCTATGGTAATACCATAACCCGCTGTGGAATTGTTGTAATCCACTCTCCAAACCAGATCACCATTTGAATTGTATTTAATAGTAGAATATCCCGTTACATAAATATTCCCGACATCATCCACTAAAAAATCAGTTATGAAATTATTACTGTCTGCTTCCCAAACTTCCTGACCATCAGGATTATATTTGAGGATCAGGTACTGACCTCTGGTTTTAAATGTGTAACCTGAAATAAAACAATTCCCTTCATTATCAATTTCCAGATCGGTGGGAAAATCATCTCTATTGCCGGCACCATTATAAATTCTAACCCATTCAACTATTCCGCTGCTCATAATTACCTTTAAGGTAATGATATCTAAATTATCATCTATAATATCCTGAACATAACCAGTCGTATACAAATTTCCCTGGTTATCTTTTTCCATATCAACAATAGAAAAATTCTTATAATCAAAGCGTGGTGGGAAATTTAATGTCCAGTCATGCACAACAGGGTCCTGAGAAAATATTATTGAATATATTGCAAGGCTCAATAGAATAGTAAATCTTTTCATATCCTCCTCATCAATTTATTTTATAAGATGAAAGACTTTAGACTCAATGAAACTACCAGCTCTTAGTTGATAAATGTAAATTCCACTTGCAAGTTTTCCTGCATCTCCGCCAGAGGCGGATCCGCCTTCGGCGGAAAATTTTACTTCATAATCTCCTGCAGGTTTTTCTTCATTAACTAAAGTTGCTACTTCCCTTCCGAGAATATCATAAACTTTTAAGGACACTAATCCGAAATCCCCAATCCGAAATCCGAAATTCGTAGTTGGATTAAACGGATTAGGGTAATTCTGGTAGAGCTTAAATTCTTTCGGAAAAAGAGAAGAAGATTCTTCACTTGAAGTTGTTTGATTTACTCTTATAAGATTAATTTTCTTTTCTGAAGAAGAACCTGCGAGACCTTCGACTGTTAATGTAACTGAATAAACCCCCGGAGTTTGATAAACATGAACAGGATTTTTTTCTGTACTTGTTTGCCCGTCTCCAAAATCCCAAAAATATGATTGAACTCCCTGGAAGGAATTGTTTTTAAATGATACTGTAAATGGATTATTTCCAACAATATTATCGGCATCGAAAGAAACATGAGGATGCAGCTTGCCTCTGAATATCTGTCCATAATGCAAATTGTTCGGTTCAAAATTATTTTTGTTCCACACAACTATATCGTTATCAACATAAGGTTCTAGATTTAAGTTGGACGGAGCCGTATTTGTTAACTGGCTTATTGTATTTCCATCATAAACACAAACTTCTCCATTTATAGGGAAGGCAATCTTACCATTGCTTAACCAAAGCCATCTGGCAGCAGTAGGGTTAAAGCGTGCAACTTTATGTGCTTTATTAGTAGCAATATCGTAGTACCACATTAATAGAACTGAAGGATTACTTTCAAACCAGACAATTTTTGAACCATCCGTAGCCGGTCTGTAGCTATCAGTAACACTATTCGTAATCTGGGTTTTAATTTGAGTAGTTACATCATACAACATAATCTGGTAGACATTGTTGATGGATTCACTCCAGACAATTTTACCATTTACAAAACTGAATTCATTGTAGACCGAAGAATCGGTTAATCTGCTTTTAGTATTTCCGTCATACAACATTAGCATAGAAATATTGGAACTATCTCTGAACCAGCAGGCATAGTTTCCATCAACAAGAGTAAAAGTATTGGTAATTCCATCTGCAGTATCATTTGTAAGTTGAATTAGGTTAGCTTCATCAATTTTATAAAGCCATGCCTGATTAATATTATTGCCAGCATCAACTCTGAAACCATGAAAACCAATTGAGCCATCAGCCAAATACATATTTTCACATTGTAAGCTGTCAAAAATTAATTGAGGGGGATTAATACCATCGTATAAATAAAGAGAGGTAAAATCGTGACGCCAGATTGTGTAGCCATCATTTGCCATTATGAAATCTTTATAAACAGATGAATCTGTTAACTGGACAGTAGAAGTTCCATCTGAATAAAAAAGACGTGAGTTTGTGGAATTATCAAAATTACCCCAAATAACTTTCTCAACATCATTATTCTTAAATCTCGATTGTGCCCAGCCGTTTTCATTTCCTGAAGATAATTGCAAATAAGTAACAGGGACAAGTAAACTAACCCCGTCTCCCAAAGTCCAGGCAACCTGTTCATCATCTATTACAGGATTAATTGCCGAACCCCATTCATCAGTTATTCCTGCGGCAATATTGTAAATCATTAGCTTTTTCTGAACACCTGAACCTGAACTCCAGCAAACCAGACCATTATCTATGTGAAGCCCATGAATTTTTGCAGTATCGTTCAGAATTGTAAAAGATTTTGTTTCCGAATTATAAATTTTTATTTCCGAATTGTTAGTTGATGAATCTGTAACTGATGTAACAGCAATTCCATTACTCAAATCATATCCTGAGATGAAGAATCCTTCATCCGCCTGGGCTAAAGTTGTTACTGAATCTCCATCAAAAAACATAACTCTATAATTGTTATTCAAAAACTGAAGCCATGTAACTTGCCCGTCTTTTACAATAGGTGTATAGTTTTTTGTTATTGATATGCCCGTAAGGTTTCGTGTTGTAAGTCCATCAAAGAAATAAATATTTGTAGTGGTGGTATCAGAAAGAAACTTTTGTACCCAAGCCAATTGACCATGATGTGGTGATGGTTCAAGATTCCAGACTCCGGCACTAAAAGTCGTATCCCAACCAGTTGCCAGATTTTCTACGACAATCTCAGTTCCATTTCCTGAACTTCTTGCAAAAGCTAATTTGCCATTAGCTAAAGATATTGGTTGATTTGAACCCGGATTATAAGATGAAGAACTGATTAAAGTTGTTGACCAGTCTTTTGTATTAAATATTTTTATTTTTTCTGAAGGGGTATTCCATGCAATATAATCGCCATCGATAACAGTTGTAAAACCTGTTAAGTTTGAATCGAGCTTAAATATCTCTGAACCGGAAAACCACTTCAGGTTGTAAGTTCCCGTATTTAAGTCTTTATCTTTCCAAATAAGCCTGCCATGATTTATCTGCAATTGAGTTGGTTCTGAAGTATCAAGTGTTACATTAAGAATACGGTAGTCATTTATTTCCTGGGCAAAACCAGAATTTATTACTATAAGAAAGGAAAAAAGAAATACAGACAAACGATAAATGTTTATCATATTAATTAAAAATGTTTTTAGGAGTTTTGGAAACGAACCTGACAGAAGTTAGGATTAGAAATATTCAAAAGCAATGAGGATTTTACCTGATTTGGATTTTAGCTTTCTTAGTATTGATAAGATTGATGAATACAGTTAATTTTATAGAAGTTTAATTGTTAATTTTTTTATATGGAGTTAAAGATATGACGAATCTTCTTATCTCACACGTCGAAATCCCTTCAACTAATCTTGATAAATCAAAAGACTTCTACAATAAACTCTTCGGCTGGGATTTTAAACCTTTTGGCAATGGTTATCTTCTATTCAATAACCATAAAGGAATTATGGTTGGATTAAGAAAAGTCGAGAAAATTGCTAATGGAGATAATACGGTATTTCATTTAAGTGTAGATAATATAGATGCCTGTCTTGAAAAGTGTCTTAAACTTGGCGGTTCAGTAAAAAGAAGAAAAACAGTAATACCAGCAATGGGCTGGTACGGTTTATTATTCGATTTAGACAGAAACACGATAGGACTGTTTCAGAAAAACTGATTGGAAATGTGTGAAGGAAAGTTGATAGATCGGCTGAAATAAATTAATAACAAACCCCTCCTCGCCTCCCCATTAATAAAGGGGAGGACGAGTGGTATTCAACTTAAATGGGCCACAACCAGCCGAATATTCCAGCCGTAAAGAGTGCGTAAATCAATCCATCAAACATGGATTTGATTGTAGCCGACCATTTTTTCTTATACCATATACTATTTTGCATTAAAGCCAGACCGTAGCCAACAAACGCAGTACATCCGGTAAAACGAAATACGGCAAGATAATCAGCTCCCGGTGTAAGCGCACGCCCTGCAATGTAAGCAGCAAATATTCCAATTATAACACAGTATACAAACCATAACATCAGACTTGAGGCCATTCCCATTTGTCCTGCGGGTAAGACAGTCATTAATGCAACAGGACCTTTATTCATTTTATCCTTAAATCCCTGGGACTGCCTTTCTTTGTTATCAGTACAATAAGGCATCATATAATCACCGAGTGGAATGTTAAATTTGCTAAGACTATCCATTACCTGGTCTTCAGATGGAAGCGTTTTGAAATCAGAATTGTGGTAACCTAAAAACATATGGATAATTGAACTGACAATGAATACCACTACTGCTGATATCAGAATGGGAAGCAAGAGAGAAACTATTGAAACCATTTCATCTCCTTTTATTTAAGTTTGAATATTTTTAATTAACCCTCGCAAGGAAAATAAGAAAAATCAAATGAGATTTGCAAAGTGTAAAGCCGGCTTTTAACGAAGCGCCTGGGAGTAATGGAGTATTGAAATGATTAAAAATTTTTCCAATACTCCAACATTCCATCATTCCAATGCCTATAAATCCCCAAGTATTTCTTCAGCCTTTATTCTGATAATCTCCCAGGCTTTCTCAATATGCTTAAGCTCCATCCTTAAACCGGACATATTAACTCTTAAAACATACTTAGCGTTAAGCCTTGTATGAGAGACCATTATATCACCACTTGTATCGAGTTCATTAAAGAACCGAAGATTTAATTTCTCAAGTTCATTTTCTTCATTAATATTTTTTGGATGAAGCCTGAAGCAGATCGTGCTCATGGGAACAGGAGCCATTCTTTCAAAATCAGGATGCCCATCAACCCACTTTGTAAATTCTTTGCCGAGAAAAAGATGATAACGAAGCCTATCCCTCAATCCTTCAACACCAAAATATCTTATTATGAACCAAAGTTTCAACGCCCTGAATCTTCTTCCAAGCTGGATTCCATAGTCCATATAATTATCAACAATATTCTCTTCGGGGGTTTTAAGATAATCTGCAACAAGAGAGAATGCTCTTTTCAGTACTTCGGGCTTTCGCGTGTAAAATGCTGTGATATCAACCGGATGGAAAAGCCATTTATGTGGATTAATTAGGAACGAGTCGGCTCTTTCTACTCCTTTAAAAATCCATCTCATCTCAGGAATTATTGCTGCAGTTCCTCCATGTGCACCATCGACATGAAGCCAGAGATTTTCTCTTTCACATATATCTGCAATCTTATCAACAGGATCAATGCTTGTTGTGGAGGTTGTTCCGACAGTTGCTACAATACAAAACGGAAGCAACCCACTTTTTTTATCTTCCTGAATTGCTTTATCAAGTTCATCTGGAATCATTCTGAAGCCATCGTCGGTTGGTATTTTTCTGAGAGCGTCTAAACCTATTCCAAGAGTAATGGCACTTTTATCAATTGAAGAATGCGCCTGCTCGGAAGCATATAACCGCAGCTTAGGAACATCATTTCTTCCGGCAAGCCCTTTCTCTCTAACATTAATTCCTGCTTGTTGTCTTGCTGCTGCAATTGCATGCATAGAAGCTGTTGACGCCGTATCATAAATAATCCCCCAAAAGCCCTCGGGTAAACCAAGCATCTCCCTTAGCCACTGCAATGTATGTTGCTCAAGTTCGGCAGAGGATGGATTTGTTCTCCACAACATTCCATTTGAATTGAAAGCCGCAGAAAGAAGTTCTGCAAGGATGCCCGGACCGCTCGAAGATGAATTAAAGTACGCCATAAAATATGGATGGTTCCAATGCGTTACTCCCGGCGTTATTATTTTATCAACATCAGAAAGAATTTTACGCATACCTTCACCTTCATCGGGAGGTGAAAGCGGTAACTGTTTTCTTATGTCTCCAGGCTTAACACATGACAAAACAGTATACCCTTCTATGTTCTCCAGATAATTTGCAATCCAGTCTATTAATTCATAACCGAATTTCCGGAATTCATCTGCTGGCATATCTCCCAGAAATCTTATGTCTTTTCTATTTTTTGTTGAGGAATTCATTGTTAATTTTCCTTTAAATCCAAAATGTTTACCACATTAATCTATTAAAAAATAGATTACGAATGGAGTTCTAATAGAGGAAATAAAGTAAATGCAGTTACGTTTTTATGGAGTTATTCTTTGATAAAATGAAATTAATTTTTCCGTTTGTTTCTCTACATCAAAATTTTCAACGACATGTTCCCTTGCTGCTTTGCCCAGTTCTTTTCTTATCTCAGGAGAGTCAATAAGTAATTTTAGTTTATCTGCAAGGTCATCCCTATCCTTTCTATTAAACAAATAACCGGTAACACCTTCTTCAGCAATATCAAGAACGCCGGCAAACCTTGTAGCAACCGACGGCTTTCCCATCGCCATAGCTTCAACAAGAGCATTTCCAAAAGCCTCTCCATGGGATGGAAAAGCAAAAATATCCAGTGCAGCAAGTACACCCGGAGTATCACTTCTGAATCCTGCAAATATCATTTTATCCTTTAAGTCATAACTTTCAGAAAGGGTTTTAATTTTTTCTCCATACTCTTTTTCATCAGGACTCGCTTCACCAACAATTAAAAAACGGAGATTACTATTAAGTTTTATCAACTTTTTTGCTGCATAAAGAAATTCCTCATGTCCTTTGCCGTAACTCAGTCTTGCAAGCATTCCAATTAAGATTTCGCTTTCTGTAATTCCGAACTCGTTTCTTATTTTCTTTCGATCTGAAAGAGACCGATCAAACCTTTTCAAGTCTACACTATTATGGTGGAGCAAAACTTTATCAGCAGTTACAGGACAAGTTTCAAGAACATTCTTTTCAATTTCCCTGCTTATTGCCAAAACAAAATTAACCCGTTTATACAATTGCCTGTGAAGAAAATCTTTCTTCACCACAAAAGATCCCATTTGCTTCGTAAGTATTAAAGGAATTTTCGAATACGCTAGCTTAAGAGAAGGTGAAAGTATCCAAAGATCTCTGGATAAATGTGTGTGGATAAGTTCATAACGATTTTTTTTAATAAGCCGGGAAAGCTTTATTATCTGAAAAGGATGAAAATATCCCGATGCTTTTAATGTTATACATTTTAATTTTCTTCCATTGGCTTCAATATTAATTTTAGAGCCCGGATAGCAGAGGAAATCTACTGATAAACCCTTTTTTATTAATTGTTCTGCATCCTGAACAGCGCCCATTTCAAGCCCTCCCCAACTTTTAGAAAGACAGGAGTATAAAACCTTCATTGAAAAAAAATTATAATTTACTAATAACTAAAGCTATCACTTTTTAACAAATTATACCAAAATGGTGTAAAGGGGAAAATTATTTAGGAAGGTTAGATATTGTCTCTCACTCTCAATCTCCACTTAAAAAAGAGGAGAATTGAGAGCAAGAGTTGAGTAGAAATTATTTATAAACTTGTTTGAGGTACTCATTGCCAGATTATTGTACTGGGATATTTAAATTATCTAAATCTGGATTTTACCAGGGATACCTCCCCTTGTATTTTTATCTTTTACAAACATCAGAGCCGCTGTGCCGTGGTCGGTCCCGGCACACCCATTCTCTTCGACTCGCCTTTCAAATTCGGAAAATATCGTAATCAGATCCCTATCGGCTGCTCCTAACAATTGGAGACAATTCATAGAAACCGAGACCGAGTCGGCAAGTGTTTGTGATAAGTTTGAGTGTTTTCCTGGCTGGTTGAAATTAATATTCATTCCACCATTAATAACCCGGTAGAACTGATTTAAATTCTTAGTGCTGTAACCCTTCTCCATTCAACCCGCCTCAAGATGTTAATCATAAAATCTTCGGGTATAGAGTTAGAAAATTATATGCCATCCGGGTGCAAATTAATGAAGACCTTCTGGTCGGTTATAAAAAACCTTCTGAGCGGTGATAAAAAAACTTTCTGGTCGGTGTTAAAAACCCTTTTCCACAAGCAATAAATTTATCTTGAAACTTTTACTTGTAAGAGTTACAAATCTATTGTGAATTTACTGTTATAATTTGAGATGTCTCATTTGATGAAATTAATAGCGAAAAATTTGTGTACCAGATTTATTCAATCATCAGAAAGATTGTTTAATATCTCCTCATATTCTGAGACTTTCTCATTGTCAGATAGCTTCCCATAAACAACCGGCAACTGCTGAAGAAACCTGACGGTACTAGAATCTTTTTCCCCCAACGAAGCTTTGCATCCGTTATATCCGCTCAAAAGATATTTTTCAGCTTCATTTAATTTATTCTGTTTCAGAAGTGATAATCCAAGCTCTCCTTCGGTTATATAAATAAGATTATGCCCCTTCGGGAAAGCTTTTTTCCTGATTGACAAAGCTTTTCTAAAATTCAATTCGGCACTTTTATATCGTTGTTTTTCCAGTAAAGTTTTTCCTATCAAGTAATAGCTTATGCCTGCCCAAACATGGTTTTGCGGTAATGTTTTTTTAAATTGACTAATTGCTTTTACAAAGTAGTCCTCAGCGCTATTAAAGTTTTTCATCTTAAGCTGAACTGCACCAAGATTATTCAAAGCCAGCCCAACATCGGGATGGTCTTCTCCCATGAGTTTCAGCTTTAGATTATATGATTTTGTAAAATATTCTTCAGCCTGAGCCAGATTATTCTTGTCCATTGCAACAAAAGCAAGATTATTATAAGTAGATGCGACTTCAGGACGGTCTTCCCCCAATAATTCGATATAGATTTCCTGAGATTTTAAATAATATTTTTCGGCGTTTTTAAGATCTTTCAAATAATGCAAATTTATAGCAAGATTATTCATAATAGAGGCTACATCAGTACTTTTGCTCCCATTAATTTTTTCCGACATATCAAGGGCTTCTTCAAAAAATTTCTTCGCTTCTTCATAACTACCAAGATCACTAAGGACAAGTGCATAATCATTTAGGTTATTAGCCATAGATTGTGTAGGCTCGTTTAACACTCTTCTATAAATACCGTCGGCTTTATGATATAAAGAATCGGAAATGTGAAAGTTTCCAAGCCAATGATAGTAAAGAGCAATATCATGCAAGCTTGCAGCGACCTCTTGACTTTCTTCGCCGTAAATTCGTTCACTTAATTGCAAAGCCTTAAACAAATGAATCTCCGCCCGATCATATTCACCTAGACTAGTGTAAGTGTTCCCAATCGATCTTCTTATCTCGATTTCAGTTTCCGGCTGGTCTCTTAATTCGGTTTCAATATCGTTTGAAGCTTTTTCCAAAACATCATATACTTTTACATCCCTTCCTATTTCCCTCGGATTAACCGAAGAGAGCATGCCCTGAAGAAACATGTTAACTCTTTCTAATTTCCTTGCTTCTATTTTAGCTTTGTTCCTTTCGCTGGAGGCTATATCAGCCTGCCAGGCAATTGATATTATACTTGCAATAAGGAAGAGAACAAAAAGTATTGATATTATAAAACCCGTTTTGTGCCTTTGAACAAACTTGGAAAGCAAATATGAAGCAGTATCTTTCCTGGCGATTACTGGGAGTCCGACAAGGTGCCTTCTTATATCTTCGGAAAATTGTTCAACGGAAACATATCTCCTCGAAGGATCTTTATGCATTGCCTTCATAACTATATTATCAAGATCACCTTTAAGATGATTAAATAATTTTTCCGGCTTTTGATTTCTTCTTTTCCCTATGTCTGCAGGAGTTAATGTTTCTACTTCACCTTCAACAGATTTTATTTCCCGGGTTTTCTTAATAATATCGCTTGGCTTTAAAATATTCTCACCGGTTATCACACTGCTAATAGCTATGGGAGATACACTGCTTACATGGTAAGGTTTGTGTCCCGACAATACCAGGTAAAGCAAAACTCCCAATGAATAAATATCACTTGCAGTGGTAACATTTTCTCCTTTGATTTGCTCGGGGCTTGCAAATTCTGGTGTGAGGTGCCATATTCCTGTTTTAGTTAAACCATCTGCGATTCCTGCAAAATCTTCATCCAATAATTTTGCTATGCCGAAATCGAGAAGTTTAGGGACACCGGTTTCTGTAACAAGAATATTCCCTGGTTTTATATCACGATGAATAACTAAATTTTGATGAGCATATTGAACTGCTGTACAAACATCGGTGAATAACCTTAATCTCTGCTCTATTGAAAGTCTTTTTTGATCACAATATTCTGTAATCGGAATGCCGTCAATAAATTCCATAATAAGATATGGAAGACCGTCTGTAGTTTTTCCACCGTCAAGGAGACGGGCTATATTCGGATGCTGGAGCTTTGCGAGTGTTTGTCTTTCAATCTGGAAACGTTTTAAATGATAATCTGAGTTGAAACCATATTTTAATATTTTAATTGCAACCTTTTGTTCAAATTCTTTATCGTTTCTTTTTCCGGTGTAAACAATTCCCATTCCTCCAACGCCGGCTTTTCCATCAACAAGGTAATTTCCAATTTGCCTGCCGATAAGAACATCCTCCAGCTTTTTCCCGCTTTCATAAACACTTTCTAACTGAGATTCTAAAAAGTCTTCAGATTTTTCTATTGATTTAAGCAGGGACAGGACTTCATTTTTAAGCTCTGAATCATTTCCACACTTCAGGTTTAAGAATGATTCTCTTTCCGGCTGATTGAAACTCAATGCTTCATCGAAGATAGACTTAATTTGTTGAAATCTTTCTTTGTCCAATTTCACCTTTTCAGTTTAACTGTTTTGCATTTCCCGGTAAAGCCAGGCTTTAGCAAAATTCCAATCACGCTTTGTTGTAGCCGGTGAGATTTCTAAAAACTCCGCAGTTTCTTCAATGGTTAAGCCTGAAAAATATCTCAACTCAACAATTTTACACGATCTCTCATCAACAGTTTCAAGCTTTTGAAGAGCTTCATCTAATGCAAGGATCTGATCGTCCATTTGCACTGAAACTGTCGGAGCGTCGTCGAGTGAAATATTGTCTTTTCCTTCCCCACGCTTTCTTGCATTCCTCCTTCTTGCATAATCAACAAGGATCTGCCTCATTGAGTTGGCAGCTAAACCGAAAAAATGGGCACGGTTTTGCCACGAAACCTCGCTGCCTCCAATAAGCTTTAAATAAGCCTCGTGAACAAGCTCGGTAGTTTGAATTGTCCTGTTGCCGTATTCTTTATCGAGATATTTGGACGCCAGTTTACGGAGTTCATTATAAACAATTGGAAGAATCTTATTTATAGTTTCCTTGTTTCCGCTTTGCAATTCGTTAAGCAGCAATGTTACGTCGGTTTGTGATGATTTTTTCATAAAGCCGGATGTAAAAATTTTCTCCCTTTGCTAATGCAGTTAAGAAAAGATTAAATTTTTATTTCAAATTCTAATATAAATTTATAAATGTAATGCAGCAGGAAATTAGTAATTAGAAGTGAGAAAAGATAGATTTGAGTTCCCTGCGATAAGGAATATAAACTATATTATATGAAGATAAAAAAAACAGTAAACCCGTTCTTTTATCTGTAACCTCTCCGGAATAGCTATCTCAATTCGTTCTTACCAGAATATCAGGTAAAGAATAAGTGTTACTGCAATAACAACTAACCCCACCCCGAGAATTCCCGGGGTCGGAGACATATCAAAATTTTCTCTCTTTGGAAGTTTAACAGGTTCCTTCAATGGTTTAACAATAGTAATTATTGTCATCAGGAGAAGCACCACTCCGAAGGTTATAGCCATCCTGTTAAGAAAAGCGATTTCGTTAAACTGCCACTGTAAAAATCCGTATACAGGCACGCAGGCTACCAAAGCTACGACACCTGCAGAAGGAGGAGCTTTTTTTACGGCAAATCCAAATACAAATGCTGCAAGGATACCGGGAGAAATATATCCCTGGAATTCCTGTATGTAAGTAAATATTCCCTGGAAGCTCGGATCACCGAGATAAGGAGCTATAAGACAACCCAATAACACAAAAAGGATTGTCATTAAACGTCCGGTAAGAACCAGATTCTTTTGAGATGCATCTTTATTAAAATGTTTCTTATAAAGATCTAAAGTAAAAATAGTTGATGCAGAATTTAACATTGAGGCTAAAGAACTGATTACTGCACCGGCAATAGCCGCGAGCATAAAACCGCGAAGCCCGGCAGGTATTAAATTCTTTATCAGTAAAGGATATGCTGCATCGGTATTATTCATACTATCGCCGTAAAGTTGGGCTGCCATTATACCCGGAAATACAATTACAAATGGAATAATAAGTTTTAGAGCAGCCGCAAAAATAATTCCGCGTTGCCCTTCACGTAAACTTTTAGCAGCAAGTGTCCTTTGGGTAATATATTGATTCAAACCCCAGTAATAAAAATTTGGAATCCATAAACCTATAACTAAGGCAGTCCACGGAAGAACCGGATGATCCGCAGGCAGAATCATATGAAGCCTCTCTTCATTATGCTGAAAGAAACTATCGATACCTCCTACAGCAATTAAACCGAATACAAGAACAATTGCGCCGCCAATTATTAAAGCCGAACCCTGGAAGAGGTCAGCCCAGGCAACTGCTTTTAAGCCGCCCCAGGTTGTGTAAAGTGCTGCTATTATTCCAATAGCCCAAACAGAAGTCTTCATATCAACATCAAATATTGTATAAATTGTAATTCCACCCGAATAAATTACAGCCGAGATAGTAACTCCAACATAGATAACCATTGTATAGAAAGCCATCAGGGAGCGGGCAGTTGAGTTATACCTGTATTCAAGAAATTCAGGAATAGTATAGATTCCACTGCTCAAAAACTTTGGCAGAAAAAAGAAAGCCACAACTACAAGGGTAATTGCAGCCATCCATTCGTAGCTGGCAATTGCGAGACCAACATTTCCCGCACTTTGCCCGGACATTCCCACAAATTGTTCAGAAGAAATATTGGCGGCAATCAGCGAAATGCCAATCAACTGCCAGACTAATCCCCTGCTGGCTAAAAAATAATCTTCTCCTGTTTCTTCCTTGCGGCTTTTGTACATACTTGTACCAACTACAATAAGAAAAAAAGCAATGAACACGCTTATATCCGCAATTCCAAGTTCCATTTTTTATTCCTTAATTAATTATTTGCAATAAGTTGAATTAGATTTCAATTACTTCTACTGCACCTGTTTGCCGTATTTGTAAATTCAGAATTGAAAAATCGCTGAAAATTCCTTCCATGTATTTTTTGAACTCTGCAACAGATGATTCAGGAAGGAAAACCTGAATGGTTCCTTCAAAACCGCCTCCGTGTATCCGGCAGGCACCCTGCCCAAGTTCGTCGATAAAATTTTCCGTCATTGCCAAGGCTAAAGATACAGGTTGATAATTAACATCATTAGTTGAATAAATATTCTGAAGCCATTTGAATGATGAATTCCCCGAATCATTTACTTGATGAAGGAACTTAGCAAAATCATTTTTCTTCAATGCTTCAATCTGGTTTTTAACTCTTTCATTCTCCTTTAGAAAATGGTATACACGAAGGATCGCCCTGTCGCTTACTTTACTCCTGATTCTATTAATACTTTTCATAAAATAACTGAAGTCTATTTCCCTGCATACTTCTTTGCCAAAAACCGAAGCCACACTTTTCATTTCTTCAGGAATTGCCGCGTAATCATCGGTCAGGTTTATATGAGAGCCTCCAGTATGTACAACAAGCAGGGAATATCCTTTCCTGTTAAAATCAAAATCAATCTTTTTAACAACAGGTTTATTTTTATCTTTAAAGTCTATCGATATGATCCCGCCAGTTGCACAAGCAACCTGATCCATTAACCCGCACGGTTTTTTAAAGAACTTATTTTCTGCAAACTGCCCTATTTTTGCTATTTCCTCTGCAGAAATTTTCCCATCATTATACAGATGATTAAAAATAGTCCCGATTAAAACTTCAATTGATGCAGAAGAACTTAAACCTGAACCTATAAGCACATCACTTGTAATACAGGCTTTTAAGCCCCCGATCTTATATCCTTTTTCGGATAGACCTGCAGCAATACCGCGTATTAACGCATAAGTAGTTCCTGCTTCATCATCTACAGGATTTAGATTATCCAAACTGACTTTAAAAGGTCTGTTAAAACCGTCTGAATAAATTTCAACATCGGAATTACTCTTGGCAGCGCACGCAATTGAATCTAAGTTTATGCTTGCCGCTATTACAACTCCATTATTATGGTCGGTGTGATTGCCGCTTATTTCAGTTCTTCCCGGTGAACTAAAATATCTTACCTGAGCTTCTCTAAAATATTCTCTAAAATTTTTACTTAATTTTTTGTATCTCTTTTGTTGATAATCAATGATCTTTTCATCCTCGCCATAAAGATTTTTTAAGTAAACCCCGGTTTTTGTATCAGACAAGTCCCTATTCATCTTAGCAATTTTTTAAAATGATTTAATAGTGAAGTGAGCCATAATTTTTAGTCCTTATAATTTCTATTTTCGTAGTATAAATAGCCAAATAATTATACTTATTCAAATAAGTTTAGCGGAAAATGTTTACTCCTAATCCGGTACAACAAATATGTTCCCTTCAACTGAATAAATATTTACAAAGGCTTCTTTAAGTCCATCCGATTTAACAGTTAATTTTATTTTACCGGGTTTATTTGTCGATTGAATTATCGCAAGACATAATCCGTTAAAAGCATTACGCTGATTAATTTTATATGAGCTGTAATCCTGGGGATTTCCGTTATCAACACCGATAATTTTCCCTTCACCCTCGATTGAAAATATTACTAAGTTATTTGCTGTTGGTACAACATTACCGTCCGAGTCCACAACCAGTACTTCAATATGTGCAACATCCTGAGCGTTAGCTATCAAAGAATCAGTATCAAGATTTAAACGTATTGCAGCAGGTGCACCTGCAGTTTTTATCTCTTCTATACAAACAACTTTTCCGTCTCTTTTGCCTACAGCTTTAAGTATCCCCGGTTCATAAGGAACATCCCATTGAAGATGCAAATCTGCCGTGGTAGGAAAGACACGGGGCTTCTCATATTTATTCCATCCACCCGATGTGCCTTGTCTCGGGAATTCAATTCTTTTTTCACCAAATGATTTTCCATTGAGAAAGAGTTCAACTGCATCGCAGTTTGTATAACAAAGAACAGGAATAACCTGACCTTCACGCCCTTTCCAACCTGCCTGCCGGACAGGCAGGTTCCAATGAGGAAAAATATGTATCATCGGTTTTTCTGTCCATTGGCTTTGATAAAAGTAAAACCCGTCTTTGGGAAAACCGCAAAGATCAAGAACACCGAAGCTTGCATGTTTATTTGGCCAGATAGATTCACCCAGGTAGTCAATTCCTGTCCACATAAAATCCCCGATAATATAATCACGCGTCCGGACAAACTTCCAGATTTGTTCCGCTTCGATCATCCAGAAATTGTATGAGGGCAAAAAACTGTTTGAATCATTTTTTAGAGAGGTTTCACTCATCCAGAAATTTATATCGGGGCGAACAGAAGAAGTATCATCACCAAAGGAATATTCACCACGGATTCCACCGCTATTTGAAATGCTTTCTGTCCCAATCATTTTCCAGTCGGGATGTTCATGACGATCGATACTGTAAAATAATTCTCTTCGTTCATGCCAACGATCAACATAATTATAGCCGACAATATCAAGTATCTCCATAAATTCAAGTGTCGTAGAACCTCCATCAGCAGCAATATTATCCAGCCCTGAAGTAACTGGCCTGGTCGGGTCTTCACGATGGCAGATATCAATTAGGGGTTTAAGCATCTCATCGCCTTTTTCATCTTTTTGTTCGGGAATTTCGTTACCGACACTCCACATTACAATCGATGGATGGTTGCGGTCACGGTGTATCATTGCAGTAAGATCACGCTCTGCCCATTCATCAAAATATTCGTAATAACCATATTTTCGCTTGCCGTATTTCCATTCATCGAATGCCTCATCCATAACAAGAAATCCCATACGGTCGCACAAATCCAAAAATTCCGGCGCCGGAGGATTATGAGACGTACGGATAGCATTACATCCCATCTCTTTTAATTTTTCCAGACGGCGTTCCCAAACTGCTTCAGGTACCGCTGCACCCACGCACCCGCCATCATGATGCAGGCAAACTCCATTCATTTTTACATGTTTTTCATTCAGAAAAAATCCCTTATCAACATCAAACTCTATCTTACGAATTCCAAGATCGGTAGTTACTTCATCTATCTTTTTATTTCCTTCATAAATTATTGAGCGCAGTTTGTACATATATGGTTCTTCTATAGACCACAACTCCGGGGAGTTAACTGTAAACTGCTGGCTTATCTCTGATGTTTTTCCAGTTTCAACAGAAAGATTGCTTTCTGTTTGAACAACTTCTTTTCCATTACTGTCAACCAAAATACTTTGCAGTTTTCCTTGTCTTAAATTCTTATCCGTATTTTCTATCTTTGTCATCACATTCATTATCGCTGATTCTGTTGTTACAGAAGGTGTAAATGCATAAATACCCCAATGTGCAATATGAAGAGGATTAGTTTTAACAAGCCATACATGCCTGTAAATTCCTGAACCTGTATACCAACGGGTATTAGGCTGTTTTGAATTATCAACTCGCACAGCAATAATATTTTCTCCTTCAACAAGATATGGACTCAGCTCATAATAAAAGCTGCTATAACCGTAAGGATAATTTCCGAGATGGTGCCCGTTTAGCCAGACATCGCTGTTCATGTAAACACCGTCAAATTCAATCCATATATGTTTAGCCAAATCATCTTTTGTCATTTGAAAATGTCTTCTGTACCAACCTATGCCTGTGGGAAGATAACCGCCGCTTCCGCCTGTTGGCTCATCTTTATTATATTCTCCTTCAATGCTCCAATCATGAGGGAGATTTAATACACGCCAGTTGCCGTCATCAAAAGAAGTTTGTTCAGCGCCCTGTTTATCGCCAAGCTGAAATTTCAAGTTAAAATCCATTAGCAAACGCTGCCGGGTTTGTCCTTCATTCTTAGCAATGGCTTTTTCATAAAAAGAACTAATCAACATTAAAGAGATTATGAAATAACCAGCTATATTTTTATAATGATTCATTCTGATCCGTTATTTGTTTTGATTAATATTTTATTTTCTATATAACTTATTTTACTGAGTTTAATTCCATAATTATTCAAGTCTGTACCAGCTTTAGGTAAAGGAACGGCAATCTGAACAGATTCGAGTTCTAAATTCTTGGTATCAGCATCTTGCTGTGGTATCGATTGGAACCAGTAAGGAAGAAAGGTAGGATATGGTCTGGGTAACAAAGCATATTTTAAGTTTTCCGGATGAGATAGTGCTATAACCACTTTTTCATAATGCGTCTTCAAATTTATTTTTCTTTCAAATCCGCTACCATTATTGAAAATCATTCTTACTAAAACAGAATCGGGACCTTTTGAATCTTTCTTTATTTCAAGTTCGAGTCTATCGTCATCAGCCCGATTTACACTCTTAATATAATCTCCGACATAAAGCTGCATTGCGAATTCAGGGAATTGCTCTTTTACTTTTCCTACCGTAACATTCAACTCTTCATCATTGTTCTCATCAAACGTATAATCAATTCTATACTCGGCAAATCTCCAGATGTTCGATAAAATAAGATTGTCAACATCTCTTTCAGGATCATAAATAATTATTTTATTTGATTCAGGAAGAATTGAAAGTTTGTAGGAATCTTCAGGATCAAATGCCCAATATTCGGGAGTTATATTCAGTCTGCCGGGAAAAGTAAGAACATCTTCAGCTTTCTTAATAGTTATAAAATAATCCAGCAAGCCGTTTGAAGATATTTCATCGGGAAGTTTAAATTCATAAATAAAATCATCAGTTTTCTCTAATTGAAATTTCCGATAGTTCCACCAACCGGGCTTTCGTATATAAACAGATGCTTCAGGCATTTCTTCTTTAGAATAAATTTCAACGGCAATTTTCTTTTCTTCATTCTCATAAAAAGCAGTTGGGGTAATATTTTTAATTTCAGTCAATTGAAAATCATTAATGAATTCGCCATACATTTTTATTTTTTCGAAATCAGTATCTGCCTTTTGAATATCTCTCCCGCCAAAGTCTTCATCATTTGAAATGAAGTAAACTCCGGGTTCAAGCATTACGGTATTATCAACTGCTGTTTGAAATTTTTCCTTCTCTGAATAGATTTTAAAATCAGGTTTTAATCCAGGCAGTAAGATTTTCATCTTATGGAATTTCCAGATTAGCTTCGCGACAGGTTCGTCGAGACCATTTCTGCCAAATGGATCTTTTATCCAGACAGCATCAGGAAATAATTCAAGTTTCCACAAACCATCATCGACCTTATCCAGAAAATAAGAACCTCTTCCATCGTACTTTATCAGTTTTGAATTTCCATATCCAGCAATATGGTTTAACTCTTTACTATCGACCGGCTGCACTGTGTTATTGTTAGAATAATAAAATCTTTCGGGCGTGTTTAATAAACTTAAATCATGGTCGTAATCAACCTGTGTGTTTCCTATAAAGACAGATGTACTATCAAATTTCTTTTCTGAAACTTTTTCATTTCTAAAAAGATGGGACGCAATAAGAAAGCCCAATGCTTTCTGAGGCGTGTAAAGTAAATTCAAAAAATGTGTTGAATACTCCGAATTATATTGAGCCAAAGCTGTCGGGTCATAACAGAACATAGCTGCCCATTGCATTCCCGCTTCTTTAAAGCTGTGTGCCATAACCGGATACATATAAGATTTCCCGACATCGGCAGCATCAAATTCATAAACAATTTTGGCTTTATCTTTTACATTATCAGTATAATCGGGAATAGGATAGGACAATACATTTGAAAGAAAATTCCCTTTCAGCTCACTGTATTTTACCAATCCTGTAGGGTACCATTGAAAAGAGACTCCCTGAATGTTTGAAGATGCAACCCCTTCCCATTGTTCTTTTCCCGGATTCTCACTGATGTTAAAGAAGATCGGTTTGGTAACTCCCTCAACACGAATTGCACCGACTGTTGTATTTACATAATAATTAATTTTTTCTACATCTTTCGGGAGATTGGGTTCATTAAATATTTCGAAAGCTATTATGTTCTTTTCATCCTTGTACGATTTGCCTGTATAAGAATTAATATGATTGACAAACTGTTTCAGATAATTAACATGCGATTTTAATACTTCCGGTTTTGTTGTTGATTCTATCTTTGAATAAAAAGTTGAAAACCCTGGAGTTTCTATATCGGGTTCGGGCCAACCTGTTCCCCACCAGGCTATTGGAGTAAGAATTATGTAAATGTCATTTTCTATCAATTTAGATATCAGGTAGTCGAGTAAGTCTATGTGCTCATTATTCAACAAGTTGCCGTCTTTATCAGAAACTTCCCTGTCCCAAACGTGTATACGGTAAGCATTCAATCCGAGTCTCTTAAACTGTTGAACATCGGCATCGATAATTTCTTTGTGTGAGATGCCTTTATTCTTTAAAGCCCTGTATGAAAAAGCAAAAGGGGTTGCATAATTCACACCGAAAAAATATGCTTCTTCATTATTTACCCCCCATCTCATTCTTCCTGAGGAATCAACATATACAAGGTCAGATGAGCTTTGGGCAAAAACCGATATGGCAAATGCGAAAACAATAAAAAATATCTTTAACAGAATTTTCATTTCAAAAGAACAGCTTTTTTTGTCGATGTGTTTTCATCAGTTATAAATCTTATCAAATAAACTCCGGATGGCAGTATATGATTATCTGAATCCCGTCCATTCCATTCAGTCAAATGTTCCCCAGCGTTTTTAACTCCATCAACAAGAATATTAACCTCCTCGCCAATAGAATTATAAACAATTAGTTTTATGTGAGATTGATGCCTTAATTCATATTTAATATTTGTTACAGGGTTAAAAGGATTTGGATAGTTCTGATATAGCTCGAAATCAGAGATAACATTTTCTTCCTGGGATACAGAAGTAACATATATACCTAAAAAAGCATCTAAAGCAACGGTTGGCTCTTTAGTCACAGGATCCCATGCCCCCAGTTGATAACCTTGCCAGTTATAGCTTTCAGGCTCCCAATAAAAGACACCGAGCCCGCCAATTGATTTTGTTTTTTCTATTAGATCCAAAAGATAGTGATTGGCTTCGACCGGCTGGTTATAAAGATAGCCTGCCTCGCAAACCATAACTTTAGTATTATATCTTGTAATCATATCTTGCATAGTTAACATCGCCAGATTATTGTCCTCTGCCCATGGCAACCCAGCCCAGTAAGGATAAACTGACATTCCAATGATATCCCATTTAGCGCCATTGTCTTTCAGACCCTGAAACATCCATCTGAACATTTCATTGTCGTGTCCGTTTGAAAGTTGAACAATTACCTGGATTGTAGTATCAATTGCTTTAACAGCATTATAACCGCTTTTAATCATCCCGGCAAAATTATTCATATGTGTGGATGCTCTTCCATCTTCCCACAACATACCATCGTTGGTTTCATTTCCTATCTGCACCCATTTGGGAGTTACACCGAGTGATTTTAACGTATCTAATACATCGTAAACATGATTATAAACATCTGTATTCAATTCTGTTATTGTATGAGTTGCCCAGGCTGCAGGTTTATTTTGATGCCCTGGATCAGCCCACCAATCACTTAGGTGAAAATTGATCATTATTTTAAATCCCATACTATCCGCCCGATGAGTCATATATGCTACATCTTGTTTACTACAATATTTATTACTTGGGTTAACCCATACTCTGAACCGCAGCGCATTAATCCCTTTTTCTTTTAAGATTTCCATGCAATTCTTTGTGATCCCGGAATCATTTTTAAATATATATCCCCTATCTTCCATTTCTGATAACCAGCCGATATCTGCGCCATTAGCAAATTGTTCCTGTGCTTTAACCGCTTGAGGTTGAAATAGAAATAAAAAGATGAGGGAGGCACATAAATGCTTTATTAATTGTAAAAATTTAAAATTCTCCATTTTTCAGTCCTATTAAAAAAATTTAGATGCCCGGCTTGTTTCAAGGGAGACGAATCTGTCATAAGAAAAAAATTATTATTGTATAAATATTTTTTTTCATAATAAACTCTTTGATTATTATTATTAAAAAATTCCGGGACTTAATACAACTTTTTATTTCAGATATTAGATATTATTGTTAAAAATATTTTACAGCTTTGTTAAAAAATCGGTACTTTTATGAAGTTCAACATATGTTATATCCTCATATTATTATTAAGTGCAACTAACTTATTTGAGACCGTCAAACCAACCTAAATCCCATTCGTCTTTCCATTCAATAACTAATTTCCCGTCATTAAATTGAATTGGCAGCCAGATATATCTTCCATCAATTGGATTTTGCGGTTTCCATCTATCAGCCATAAAAATATAAGCATTTTCCTTCCCCGGAACTTTTAATATAAATGTACTTTGGGAATGAAATGTAAGAGCACTATCATCACCAACACAGGGATTGCCAAGTTCCTTCCACGGTCCCCAAATGGAAGGGGCTGAAGCAGATCTTGCCGCATTCGGATCCCAGCCCGTTGTTCCCGATCCAATGTAATAATATTTATCATCGTGTTTAAATACCGCAGGAGCTTCCATATTCCTATTAATAAATACTCGCATATATTTTCCACCGGGCTTTAGATAATCGGAAGTTAATTGCGAAATATGCGTAGTTCGATTTTCTTCTGAAGTATATATGTGATAAGCTTCCCCATCGCTATCAACATATAAGGTCATGTCACGTGACATCTGCCCGCCTTCGAAGTCTCTTTCAAGATAATTATCCTTGGCAGCAATTTTGTCTTCCTCTGTTACATTAATAGGCCATTCCCCGGCATCCGGACGAAAAGAATATAAATATTTATATGGACCGGCAGGGGAATCACTAACTGCCACACATGTACGTGCTGATGCGTATCCTTGACTTTTTAACTCCAGATGAAACCACATGATAAATTTCCCTGTCATTTTATTATAAATAACCTTAGGTCTTTCAAGCACGCATCCTTTTGCTATATCGTTGGTTGAATCATCCGAGATAGGCAGTGCAATACCCATGTCTTCCCAATTGAATAAATCACTAGATGAATAAACATGAACACCGACCATTGCTTTGTTTCCTGCTGGTCCTGCAATTTTATGCTCTCCAAACCAATAATAAACGCTATCATAATAAAGTATACCGCCTCCATGTGCATTAATTGGTTTTCCGTTAGTATCCAGCCAGATCTGACCCGGATAAAAACTCTTGTAATTAGTTTGTTGAGGGGCTGCTGAACAAGTAAAAATAAATAGAACAATTATCATAGCAAAGATTCCAGAAGGGAAAATCTTGTATATATTTATTTTTTGCATAATGCTCTCTTTTAATAAATATTTATATATAAATATTAAACCATTGCATATCTATTATAGCCTTGTTAAAAAATCATTTCCAATAAAAACCTGATAATTTTTTATTTTACCCTTAATATTATTACCTGCAATCGGAACATAACTGAATCCTGTAATCAATTCTTCTTTCCCCAAATCGATTACTATATAGTGCGGGTAATCGGGCTTTTTGTTACTCCATTCGGAATGCCAATAGTTGAACGTTTGTCCGTCTATTGCATTTTCAGCGCTTCCGTTTTCTTTTATTAATTCTTCGCTGCTAACGTAAGCAATTGTCCAGTTCTGATGGCTAATCGGTTTGCCGTCTATGTTAAGAATATCAAGTTCAGCTATTCCTGCTGAATGCTTTTTATCCTGTGAGCTGAGCGCTTCAAAACAAAAATAGCGACCTTTGGCTGGTGCCGACAAATTAACCGTTTGCATCTTGTCTCCAGTCGTAAATTGTCCGATGATATTGGGCTCCAGGTTTTCAATATCAAATTTTACATCGGGGCGTTTGGAAAGTGTAAAGTCTTTTCCGGGTTGGAGTTCATTTAAGATCGGTTTGTCTAATCCTTGCAAAATGGGTTCTTCGGGTCCGACTATATCTAACACAAAAACTTTATTGCTTCCCTCATTTAACCATGGTCCCGGTATATACATTGTTTGAGTTGGACCAATATTCCAATAACGCCCAAGGCAATGCCCGTTTACCCATACAACACCTTTTCCCCATTTGCTTAAATCAAGAAAAACATCGCCGACTTTTTCAACTGCTATTTCTCCCCGCCATATTCCGGGTGCAGATGGTATCGCTACTGTTTTTTCAAACTTCAGGTTGTTCAACATATTATCATCGTATGATAGATTGAATACTTTCCATTCTTTAACCGGAATAAAATTTTTGTCTTTATCTAAAAACCGGATAGGTGTAATTAATCCCTTTCTATCGTGGACTTCGGGTCCGAAGTTAATTCTTCCCATCGCGTGAACGAATATATCAATAGTAGTTTCCTTATCTCTTTCCGGAATTGTTATTTTGAAATTTTGTTTGCGTCTATCCATTACACCAAGTTTTTCACCATCTGCAAAAACCCAGGCAAAATCATGAACGGCATCTACTTTAAATATACATTCTTCTCCGGCCGGTAAAACAGTTCTATAAAGAATGCTGCCTCTTACCTGATCGTAATATTCCATTGTTTTAGGATCATCAGTAACAACCGGATCAGGAAGGTTTTCAAAAATCGATGCAAACTCGGTTAGCCGTATTGAGGGAAAAGTAGTTGTCGGATTTGGTACAGGCGGTTCGGGCAAAGCAGGTTCTCCCGGTATCAGGTATTTGGAAATTAAATTTCTGGTTGCAAAAAATTTCTCTGTTGTCCAGCCTGCTTCACTAACAGGCGCTCCGTAATCGTAACTGGAAACATCAGGTTTAAAAGGTCTATCGGCACCGCACCAAAATCCGAAGGTAGTGCCCCCATGCGCCATATAAACACTGTATGAAGCCCCTGTTTTCAACATGTATTCCATAACTTTTAAATATTGATCGGTCTCTCCAAAAGTATGTGGGTTTCCCCAAGTATCGAACCAGCCCGAATAAAACTCTCCACACATCAGCGGACCTTCGGGAAGTATTTCACGTAAAGCTTCAAATGACTCTTTAGGGTTTGATCCAAAATTTACAACTGGGAATAGATCATCCCTGTATCCTTTCTTTAGATGATACGGCGGGTTACACGCAAAAAGAGGGACATCAAAACCCGCATCAATGATTGCGCTTCTCATTAATCCCATATATTCAGCATCATCGGCAAAGAATCCGTATTCATTTTCGACCTGCACCATTATTATTGGACCGCCATTTGTAATTTGTAATGGTCCTAAAACATGACCTATCTCCTTTAAATAATTTCGCGCGGCATTTATATATAACGGATCTTTTGTACGCAGCTTTATGCTGTCGTTTTTTAATAGCCACCAGGGTAAACCACCCATTTCCCATTCGGCGCAAACATACGGACCGGGACGCAGGATAACCCACAATCCTTCTTCCTGCGCTATTTTGCAGAATTCAACAACATCGGCTTCGCCATCCCACTTGAATACACCGGGAGTTCGTTCGTGGAAATTCCAAAATAAATAAGCGCATATTGTATTCATACCTAACGCTTTCATCATTTGAATGCGGTGATGCCAGTACTCTTTAGGTATACGGGCAAAATGTAATTCGCCGCATCGTATTTGAAATGGTTTTCCGTCAAGCATGAAATGTTCTTTTCCAATTTCAAAAGTATGCTTGGTTGCCTGCGTTTGAGAAAATGTTGTTCTTGCCGTTACCGATAATATACCTATCGAAATAAATGATATTATGAGCGACAATTTTAGTTTTCCAATTTCGTTTTGAATTAAGTTTAACACAATGCGTAACATTATTTATTTCCTTTTTTAAATGATATTATTTTACTTCATCGATATTATGTATTTGTTAATGCTATTGTTATTGTTCCTTCTGCTTTTATGCATGACATTCTTTTATTCAAGAAGCCAGCCTCCGTCCACAATAAGGTTATGGCCTGTTGTAGCCCTACTGGAATCAGATAATAGAAAGAGTACATGATTTGCAATATCATCGGGCTGAATTTTTATTTTTAACGATTGCATCGAGAATAAATTCTCGAGATGTTTCTTATTCTTTTCTTCATCTTTGGTATCAAAGTATTCTCTGGTTTGACGTTCTGTAAAAACCCAGCCGGGTGAAATACAATTAATACGGATTCCTTCTTTACCTAATTCTCTTGCAAGTCCGGTTGTTAATCCGATAATCCCGGCCTTGGTTGATGAATAAATACTCCTTCCCGAAACGCCCAATCTATAATTAATAGAAGATATATTAACTATACTTTTTCCATCTCCCTTTTTTAACATTTCCAATGAAGACCGAATGCAAAAATAGTAACCTCTTAGATTGAGATTTACAATTTGATTCCAATGTTTTTCATCTCCTTCTTCAAGAGAAATTTTAGGATCTATACCTGCAACATTCACAAGGTAATCAACGGATTCTACCAGCGCCTTAATTGAGTTAAATGTCTTTTCTATTTCTTCTGTTAATTGCAGGTCGCAACAATAGTGGTTATAATTTTCATGATCTATTGTCGCCGCATTACAATCAATTCCAAATACTTGTGCGTGTTGATTCAGCAATCCAATTGATGTTGCTTTTCCAATTCCATGAGATGCCCCGGTAACAATCGCAGCTTTTCCATTTATATCATTAAAAACCATTTCGATTTCACCATAAGTTTTTGAAATAATGTCCTTACATATAAATAAAAAAGTATTATTAAACTTGACATTATACTTTAGTTATTATCAAAAAAATTTAGATTCCACTCATCTCTCCAACGGAGTACAATTTTACCTTCATCATTAAATTGACCGCTCCGCAAGACTATTTTTTCCTATACTGATTTTCCTTTTTCTTTATAAAATTCAATGTTGATTAGAAACACAAAAAATTATTCTGGAAAATTATTTATTACTTTCCGGTAAATTATTACGCGCTACATCATCCATTGAACCCAAATCCGGAGAGTAAGGCATTAAATAAAACTCATAATTATATGATTCAGAAGAAGGCAGACAAAATTGAGGAAGCGGTCTTGCGTGTTGATTCCATGTATTTATACCGCCGACACCCATTTGTTTATAATCCAGATTCAAGGTTATGAAATCTCTATGAGGCAGATCATTAATATGTTTAGCTTGTTCCAGATCTTGAAGATAATACGGCCATGCACTTACACTAAGAGTTGGATCGCCAACCGCAAGTAAACCCTCACCATTTTTATTTGTGAAAGCAATCCAGCGAACATCACACCTATTGCCATTCTCCTGCGGACGAACATAGTTTGTCCATAGGCTATCTACCAATCCCGAATAGATTCCAACATTAGCTCCGCTTAGCCTATCCAAATAGTTATCCCATGGTCCCCTTCCATACCAACTCATTTTATTATATTCATTTGGTATCCGCATCTCTGCACCGACTTTCGGTATATCATAAGGCACATCACCGACAGGGATCAGGTGTTGCGATACTTTAACTGTGCCATCACCGAAGACTGTATACAAAATCTGCCAGGTTGTTTTTCCTACCGGCAGATTTCCTTGTGCTGAAACGACTACTATATTCTTATCAGGTTGGGCAACATTTATATTTTCAACCTTTCGACCGACTCCCGCATTTTTCCATGCATCAAGATCATTTTTGAATCCGGCTGCATCATTATCTGTCGGGGCTCTCCAATAGTTTGACTGCAAAGCACCACTTATTAAATCCTTACCTTTCCAGTTGTAACTTACAAGCGAACCGTCTTTCTTATTAATACTTATCTTAAATTCTTCGCCGTTTAAAACAATAGAATTCTCCGACTCTTCGAATTGAACATTACTCATTCCGCTCACATCTTTCATTGGAGCCGGTGCAACTGCCCAGGGCATTTTAAATTGATTCCATGCTACTTCAAATCCTTTATCAGCCCAGAACTCTTTTTTTTTGGTATGAACACTCAAATTCAACCAGTACTCACATCCCGGAACAAGTTCGGGTTGCTTAATTGGCAAATCAATACGGGATGAACTTCCGGCGGGAGTTCTTAAAGTATCAATTATACCTGATTGAATGACCTTACCGTTTTCTGTAAGATTCCAGCGCAGTTCATAATTGCTAAGTTCAGAATGATAGTAACCGTTACGTATAATCAAACTGCCTTCAGATAAATTCATCGGTATCAAATTAACAAATTGATAAGTATGTTTTGTTTCATAGTATTCAGGTTCAGGAGTTCTGTCGGGCTGAACAATGCCGTTAATACAAAAGTTTCCATCATTCACTTCGTCTCCCATATCTCCGCCGTAAGCCCAAAACATTTTACCGTTTTTATCTTTTTTGTACAAACCCTGATCTACCCAATCCCATATTAAAGCGCCGATAATATTTTTATGGTTATAAATTAAATCCCAATATACTTCCATATTCCCGGTTGAGTTACCCATAGAATGAACATATTCACACAATATAATGGGTTTGGTTATATCAGGATCGTTTGCATATGACTCTAACTGCTGTGGAGTAGGGTACATGTAACTCTGCATATCCGCAATACTATTCATGTGCTGATAATGTATAGGTCGTGATGGATCAACTACCCGGGCATATGCAGCCATAATACTAAAATTTTCACCATGACCGGCTTCATTGCCTAGCGACCAAATTATCACTGAAGGATGATTTTTATTTGTTGCAATCATTCTTTTCATTCTTTCTAAACATGCATCAGTCCAGAGAGGATCACTGCCGGGAAGTAAATCTCTACGGAAAGAAATACCATGAGTTTCCAAATTAGCTTCATCAATAACATACATTCCATATTTGTCAAATATATCATAGTACCTTGGATCGTGAGGATAATGTGAAAATCTTACAGCATTAATATTGCACTGCTTCATTAATTTTAAATCTTTTTCAATCCATTTATAATCAACGGCTCTTCCATGAAAAGGATCAATGTCATGAATATTTGTCCCTTTCAATTTTAACGGAACCCCATTTACCAGCAGCATACCATCCTTTATTTCCACGGTTCGAAAACCTGTTGTTGATCTTGCAGCTTCCAAAACATTACCTTTATCATCTTTTAATACTAATATCACAGTATATAAATTCGGTGTTTCAGCCGTCCATTTTTGCGGGTTATCAATTTTTGCATAAAGATCGGCAACAGCTAGCATCCCGGAAGGAATGTTAGAAGAAGTTTCGGATTCAACTATAAGAGAATTGCCAGGCAGCTTGCCATTATTATCATAGAGATAAGCTTCAACTTTTGCCGGCTTCAAATTTTCTTTGCTTGAATTGCGGACTTTAGCGGTAATATGAAGCAAACCATCTTCATAACGATCATCAAGTTTTGCTCGTATAAAGAAATCCAACAAGTGTACTTTGGGAGTTGAGTATAAATACACAGTTCTGAATATTCCGGCGAAGCGCCACATATCCTGATCTTCCAGGTAAGAGCCATCGGACCACCGGTATACTTCAACTGATAATTGGTTTTCTCCCTTTTGAAGATAAGAGCTCAAATTAAACTCAGCAGGAGTCATGCTGCCCTGACTATAACCAACTTTTTTGCCATTAACCCAGATGTAAAAAGCGCTTTCAACAGCGCCAAAATGAATATAAACATCACGCCCATCCCAGTTATTCGGGACAGCAAAAGTTGTACGATATGATCCAATGGGATTATAATCGTCCGGAATTAATGGAGGATTCACAGGATATTCAGGATGGAATGGATATTTTTCGTTCAGATATATTGCGGTTCCAAATCCTTCGGTCTGCCAGCTTGCAGGAACCCGGATATTAGCCCAATTGCTTACATCATAATCTGTTTTGTAAAAATCTTTTGGACGTTCAGCGGGATTTTTTGACCATTTAAATTTCCATTGTCCATCTAAAGATTTATAGTATGGCGTATGAACTTCCAATCCGCTGTCTGCCAATGCACTCAGTAAATCAGGGTAATGCATAAAGCTCAAATGTGCAGGTTCTTTGTTAATTCCAATAACCAGAGGATTTTGCCAATCCGGCAAAGTGCCCAGACTATTCTGTGCAAATGAAAGTTCCTGTATTCCAATCAGCAGCATCAAAGCTATTATAATTTTCTTCATATTAAAAATCCTGTATGGTTGTTATATGTTTGATTACTTAAGGACAATCATTTTTTTTGTTGAAATAAAATTACCTGCAGATAATTGATAGAAATAAATTCCGCTCGGCATACCATTCGCGTTAAATTCAACCTTATAATCGCCCGGGAGTTTTTCTTCATTTACAAGTGTTGTAACCTCACATCCGAGTGTATCGTATACCTTTAACGTTGCAAAGACAGCTCGCCGGGTTGTCTTTACATTTGGAATTGTAAATAAAATTGTTGTGCTTGGGTTAAACGGGTTCGGGTAATTTTGATTGAGCTGAAATGATTTAGGGATTTCTTCTCTCTTATTTACTCCTGTTATGGCGCTTCCATCAAGTTTACATACCAAAGTCACTACAGATTTTGAAGGTATTTTATAAATGCTGTCAACAGAAACAGGGTCGTATGCTTTTAAATTATCTTCTAATTTATTGCTGGTGATATAAGGAGTAAGGTATTTAATTTCCTGTGACGAATCCAGGCCTGAGAAGCTGAATTCTAATTCCCTCTCATTATTACCAACATTAACAAATACCAAAATTACTTTTGTACCGGCTGAATCAAGATATGCAGAAGCCATTAATCCGTATTTATCATTTGCCCCTGAACAGCCGATTCTTTGAGAACCAGGACGAATGTACCTGCTGTAATTACCTAATGCCCACAAAGTTTTAGAAGGAATAATACTTTGAGATGTACCTGTAACCCCATAATTGGTAAATATTAAACCATCTTTATAATCATACTTTGAAACTGCAAGCCACCATTGCCATGCACTTGCATTGGTAATAGCCAAATCAAAATGAATTATCCGGGCAATATCCAAGGCAGTTGTCATTGTAAGATCGCGACCGCTTCCACCCTGACCACTCGTGCCTTCTAAAATGCAATACTCTGTAGCCCAGTATTTATAACCTAATGATAAATACTGCTCCATATAACTATATAGTGATTGTCTCGCCTGCACTACTTCCGAGCTTAGCAAATCCGACCAGTAAGAGTGTCCAGCAAAAATTTTAGCGGCTTTTGTTGTAATACTTGCATCATTAAAAAGGGAGTTAAGATAATTGCCATAAGTTTTTCCGTATTTGCTGCTTATTGAGGATGCTGTTGTATACCAGCCAGGCAGTTCACCGCTTTCGGGGATAATTATTTTTGTAGAAACATTTTGATTATTCAATTCAGCATAAAGTGAATCAACCATCTTTTTTATATCATCGTTACTTGCTCTGTTTCCTTCCTGCCCGCTGCCGTTCCATTCCCATTGAGGTTCATTAACCGGACTTACATAATCAAAGTTTACTCCCACGCTGTCCCGGAAATGTTTTAAAATATCAACAAGGTATTTTGAGAATTGATTATAATAACCATCTTTCAAATTTGTTGAACCGAGACCATCTGTGCAGTATGTATGACCATTAAGCGTCATACTTTTAGGAGGGCTATTCACAAAAGCTATAAACTGATTAACTCCTCTTTCTTTAGCTGCCTTAAGAAACCATTGACCGCCTTCATTACGTGTCCAATCATAATTGCCGGGTGAAACTTCAAATGTTGTTACAGTTCTCCACGAATCGGAAATTGACACATCTATACCGCCGCCCAAATTGAATCTCCATGCAGATAAGCCGATTCCTTTTGTTGGTGAAAATAAGAGATCAGCTATTGAATCTTTATTAGCGATACTCCAATTTCCAATTTTATGCGCCCACCAGCAGTCTGATGCAGAAAAATTATCTATGGTTTGATATTTCTGATTCAAATCAACATCGATAGAAATTGTCTGGGCAACGATTTCAGCCCCCATAATAAAAAGCATTGAAAATATTTTTAATTTCATTTTATATATATCCTATAACTGTGAAAGCTCATCATAAAAAATATTAACTCATGTTACGCAATAACTGGAATGATGGAGTAATGGAATTCGCCTAAAAAGTACTCCATTATTCCAAAATTCCATTATTCCAGAGAGTTGTGCGTAACATCAGTAATTGCTATTTAATAGAATTATCATCTCTCTTCCGCAAAGCAGAAACGCTCCGGTTGCATAAACCTGCCATTGATATTCAAAGAAAGGATATGGATCGCCGGCAACCTGCTGAACATAACCTAATCGTCCCCATTCATTAACATTTGCACAAAGTGCCGACCATGCCTTTTTTACCGCTGGCTCAAAAACTTCTTTATCAAGAAGTCCGTTATTGATTCCCCATGCAAGAGCAAAAGTAAAAAAGGAGCTGCCGCTTGATTCACCCAATGGCAGTTCATCCGGATCATACAAACTTGCAGTCCACAGCCCATGTTCTCTTTGTAAGGACAATAACTTCTGAGCCATTTCTTTAAACTGGTTTTCAAATTTAATTCGAGAGGGATGAGAATGAGGGATTATATTTAACATTCTTGCTAACCCGGCAGCTACCCATCCGTTACCTCGGCACCAAAATATTTTCTTGCCGTTTTCAGATCTTCTATCAAAAAATCTATCATCTCTAAAAAAGAGACTATCTTCTTTTGAGTAAAGATAATCCGAAGTTATCCACCAATGATCAACTGCATATTTTAAATAGCTGGTATCATCAGTTGCCTGGTACATTCTTGCAAAAGAGGGAGGAGCCATAAAAAGTGCGTCGCACCATGTCCACCATTCAAATCTATAATTATTTGCATCATAAGCAGGATCGGATTTTACAGTTCTTACTTTGTGTATATCCATAACCCATTTGGCAGTCTCAATCATCTCGGGATCATTTTTTATTTCGTAAAGCCAGGCATAAACATCTGCTATTGTAAGTCTATCCGCATTAAAAATGTGATTCAATAATCCCCACTCATGCTCTTGTCCGATATTAATCATTTCATTTAAATATCTGTCTTCTTTTACTGTTTCATAAAGAGCTTCCAAGCCAATGTAAAAAGCTCCGTAATGCCAATCGAGGCGTGATTCTCTTGTTACGGGATTTGCCAATTGCCAATCCGCAGTTTGATGCATTATGTTTTTTATATCTTCTACATTAAGCGGGTTGGTAATTCGGGGAGAAAGAATATTCATTTTAATAGAAGCAAAATAATCGGTGTAGTGGATGTACTTTGTATTCTGCATCCAAAGAACTTGCAAAGGATTTCCTTCTTTTGCATTGCTTACTGCAAAAGGTCTAACGTTATCCTTGCTCGAACCTTCTGTTATTGCTTCAGCTTCCCAATTTGTTCCGCCCGCGTTAATCCATTTCTCAATCTCAAAAACAGAATCTCTTTTTACCGATAGATAAACTTCGTTTGTATTTTCATGATCTATAAAAATTCCGCCGGAATAGTTTGGTTCTCTTTCAAATGTACCGGCTTCTGTTTTGGGAAACCATTTCCCCGAATTTATTAAATCACTTGTAATCCATCTTTCCCCGTTCCATTTTGTATAAGAATAAACATGAGTTGTATCATTGGGAAACTTTGCATAAACCAACACGGGATTTTCATTTTCATCAAGTGCTACATCCCATATCCATGCTTTCTGTTTTGTTATTGCTGCATCGTAAACAACGGAAGCTTCACCTGGTGCTATTGGTTTATCTCCCAGCGATCCGATTTTTGCTTCTTCAACATTATATAATGCACCGTTTTTATAGTACATATAATAGATGCTGTTTTCATTTTCATTACGCGGGTGTCCGTCGGTAAAAGCAAAAACGATTTTATCTTTACCGTTCGAAGCAATTTTCATGTATGGTCTGCGTAATTGATAAATCCTTTCGGGCAAAATAAAAATTCTTCCTTTGCTCCACGTCTCTCCCATGTCGTCCGAATAAGAGTAATTCGGTTTATAATCCATACCTCTCCAGAAAAGATATATCCTGTTGTTTTCATTTGATAACATTACAGGACACGCATAAGTATAAGTACTTTGAAATCCTTCATATTTTTCTTTGTCATTAAGCAGCAATTCTTTTTTCTCCCAGGAGAAAATATCTTCCGGATTTTTCATTGTAATAAGAATGATAGGATTTGCAGTGCTGTGTTTTACAAAAAACACCATCAATTTTCCTCCCGGTGAAAAAAGCAGAGCAGGAGCAACGTGATCGTCCTTTTCAAAATTATCTTCCAGTACAACTGTTTTTATTTCTTTGCTATCATGATCATAATAGCCCACAATCACATCGCCATGGCTGTCGACCCAGGTTGCATAAGTACGTTTATGTTCACCTTCATAATAAATGGCACGCGGATCAGAAAACCAGCACCAGGCGCCGTCGAAAGTAAAGGAACAGTAACTTTCGGAATTATTACCGGAATCTTTATTTAAAGATACTTTCAACAAATTCTGTGAAATTAAAAGTGATGAAAAACCAAAAAATATTATTAGAAAAAATTTCTTACCCATTTTCACCCTGCTTGTTTTTTTATTTATTAATAACATGGCTAATACTTATTGAGCATCTATTGATAATTTGCCGGTACTCAATTCTTTGGAAGTTACTTCGATTTGTATAGCTCCTTTTTGTCCGTTGGACTGAATAAATACTCGTGCTTTACCCTGATATACCTGGTGATTGTCATCCTTGTAAGGTTCAATGTTCTTATTATCGCCGTTACCAAAGCCGGCATTAAATCCTGCACCGGTAATATTAATTGTAACCTGGTTATCTGCATAAGGGACAATATTACCATCACGATCCATCACCAAAACTTTAACGCTGGCTATATCTTTCCCATCAGCATAAATTGAAGACCTATCGCTTTCCAATATTATTCTATCAGGCTTTCCTGTTGTTTTTAAAATATTTTCCGCTGCTTTTTCTCCATTTTTATAAGCTATCGCTTTTAATACTCCGGGTTCAAAAGGTACCTTCCAATTCAATACGGCATTATTAGAATCGGTTAATTCCTGAGAGCCTAACAACCTGTCATTCAAATACAAGTTTACTTTATCGCAATTTGTAAAAGCCACAACGGAAATTTCTTTTCCGGCGAACTTATCCCAATTCCAGCTATCAACATGACGAAATCGGTCATTTGTTTCTTCAGGTGAAACACAGGAAATATGAACCATTGGATTTTCTGTCCATAAACTTTGTCTATAATAAAACTCCGGCTTTTTGAAATCACTTAAATCAACTAAACCTGATAAGTTGCTGCGGTTGGGAAATCTGCCGGCTTCCCCCAAATAATCAATTCCCGTCCATAAAAACTGGCCAGGAATAAATTTATTATTTTTTACTGCCAGCCATTCTTGATATGAATCTCCGTTTTCACTGCCTATTATTTTTCTATCAGGAAATTGCTTATGATCTTCTTCATAATATTGTTCCTGATAATTATAGCCCACCACATCAAGAACCTCTGCATAACCAATTTTATTTGACAACGAAATATTTGCCAACGCAGCGGTTACCGGGCGCGTAGAATCTATCTCTTTTACATAATCATAAAGGTTGCTCGCTATTTCAGTAAGCTGATACGCCTGGGGTCTCCACTGTTCGAAATTATCGCGCGAAGGGTCGGTATAGGGATCATTCGGATAATCTATTTCATTGCCGATACTCCAAAGTATTATTGACGGATGGTTACGATCTCTTCTTACCATATCCTGAATATCTTGTTTTGCCCATTCCTCAAAATAATCGCTGTAACCGTGCTGAGAATAATATTTATTAAGTCCTGCAGCGCCTTCATCCTGTCCAACGTTCCAGCCTTTAATCCATTTCTTCTTACCAATTTCCCATTCATCAAAGGCTTCATCCATTACAAGAAATCCCATTCTATCGCACAGATCCAATAATTCAGGAGCGGGAGGATTATGACTAGTCCTTATTGCATTAGCTCCCATTTCTTTCATTAGAATTAGTCTTCGTTCCCATTCTCTTTCGGGAACTGCCGAACCCAATGCTCCGGCATCATTATGAAGACAAACTCCTTTTATTTTAACCGATTCTCCATTTAAAAAGAATCCGTTATCAGCATCAAATTGAATAGTACGAATTCCAAATGCGGTTGAGTCTCTGTCAACTAATTGTTTTTCGATATAAACTTCACTTATCACGGAATACATATACGGACGTTCCAAAGACCATAGCACTGGTTGTTCAACATTAATTAACTGATCAAAGTCATATTTAGTATTCGATTGAAAAAAAATATTAGAAGATGTTTGTCCAACTATCTTACCGGCAGAATCAACAACTACGCTTTTCAAAGTTACTGACTGTTTTTCCTGAGAATCATTTTCAATCGTTGTTATAATTCTTACATCGGCAGAATTTTTATTAACAGCCGGAGTTGTAATATATGTTCCCCAATGAGCTACATGAATTTTATTCGTTACATATAACCATACATGTCCGTAAATACCTCTGCCGGTATACCAGCGTGAATCAGCTACCTGTGAATTATCAACACGGACGGCTATAATGTTTTTTTCATTTACGAAATGAAGGTATGGAGTAAGGTCGTAACAGAAACTAATAAAACCGTACGGGCGTTTTCCAAGATAATGACTGTTTATCCATACTTCACTATTTTCATAAACTCCATCGAACTGGATTTCCACATGTTTGTTGTTATCGGTTTCCGGCAAAGTGAATTCTTTTCTGTACCATCCTATGCCTCCCGGTAAATACCCTGTACCGCTTGCATTTAGAGAATCAAATTTTCCTTCGATACTCCAGTCGTGTGGAACATTTAAGAGTCTCCAACCTGCCTTGCCGTCAGGCAGGTCGTCATCATTAAATTCAGGATTGTTCGCTCCAAATATGACTCCCAAATGAAACCTCCAATTGAAATCCATTGAAAGACACCTGCTGTTTTCTTTAAGCTCCTGTCCGCTAAGATGCAATTGAATAAAGAAGCATAGAAAAATGAAGAACGAACACTTAATTGATTTTAATAAGGCATTCATAACTTATTCCGTCACAAAAAATAATTTTGATTTTTGCTAATTCTATAAACCGTTTTTGCTTAAATAAATTCCGTAACTGGAAACGTATTCTTTCCCGGGAGCTAATTGAATTAAACCTTCGCCGTTATTAAAAGAATTTATATTGGATGTCATCGGTTCGACTGCAATGGATCTTCTTCCAGGAGGAGTATAGACCACAAGATATTCATACTTATTATTCCCGGTTTCCTGCCAGATATTTAAATCAATATTATTAGCCGGTGCAATTAATTTTGTTACAGCTTTTCCATTATTACTGCAATTTTAAAACAAGAATCAAACTGAGAGTTTCCAATCTTTTTAGGAATTCTGAAATTATTATAAAATTCTTTTTCACCAGTCGGAATGTTTCGTAAATCCAGCTTTACTATTTCAGGTACATTTAATTTTAATTCCAGCTCATCCACTTTGATTCCAAGATCAAAGTAATGATGCCATCCGTCGCTAAGGGGAACTGTATTTTTCGAGTTATTAATAATCCTGGTTGTACATATTAATCCCTCCAAAGCAGTTATTATATAGGTTATCTCAATTGAATAGCTAAACGGATAACCTTCATTCTCATTTTCATAAAGATATACAAGCGCTCAATAGCGCCTTTTCATCATTAACAATTTTAAAGCTCCGCTACCTCACTCACAGTAATTCTTTATAAACTATTGCATCCTTGAATGAGCCCAAATTCTATTTGTTTATTCTTTTACTCCTATTAAATCATAATTTATTCATCTAATTAATTATTTAATTCTATCTCCAATATTGATACTAGCTGCGGTGTAATGCTTTCTAATGTTTCTGAGTCCCCTTGTCCAACATTTTGAATAAATAAATTTAATTTCCCGGAAGTTCTCCAAAGTTCAGTATCATACGTCGGTTCCCACATTCCAACCGAGAAGTTTGTTAGGTTTTTAGTCTGCCAAAAATTGTTTTTAATATTATTACAAACCGACATTGAAACTTTATTTCCCGTTTCTATACTTCTATACACCAAGTGTAAAACATTTTTCTTATCACATAAAATTAGCGGACGTGAAATCGGGATGTGTTTTGTACCGCCTCCGCTTAAACTGAATGGTGTTTTTAACTCAGAAATTTGCTTGGTCTGCCAATCTTTTCCATCATTATAAATTATATGATATTGAGGAATTTTTTCCCCTTTGGGGATCCAATAATTGGTAATGTATGGATAGCCATTTATATCCGTGCTCATAGATGTTTGATTAATTAATCCGCTGCCTTGAGGAATCTTTGCAGCGTATTCAGCACTCTCCATTGTAATTGGAAGGTTATATTTTTCACCATTTGATTTTTGCCAGCTTACACCGTCGTCAATAGATTTAGCATAACAGATATCATGATTTGTTTCTACATCCCATGTTTCGCGCCATACCCATGAAAGATGAATAACTCCATTTACATCAACTGTCAATTGCCAATATGCATTTCTCTTTCCTTCGCCATCAATTAAATTATTATGCAGATTACTCCATTTTTTTTCTTTGGTGCTGTAATAATTCATTACCATGTTACCATTGCCGGATTCACCGTCTCTATAGACAAATATCAGATTCCCATCTTTAAGTTTGTGAAACTCGGGGTATGAAACACTTTGTTCATATTCTCCCAGCATTTGCAGTTCACCTGTTAATTCTAAGCTCTCCGGTTGTGTGCTTTTACAATAATGTAATTTAGTATTATGTTCGTTCCAGACCATGTGAATATATCCATCTCCATCAACCATAATACTTATACTATTATGTGCATCTTTTACATTACCGGTATAACGGGTTCTTCTTAATTCCCAATCAGATGAATTTAGTTTTCTTCTGGCAAGCACTACATGTCCGATGGAATCATAAAAAGCAGCATACTGATGTTGATTAAAACTGACAACAGAATTACGGCGAAATATTACAGTGTTGATTGAATTCGCTGCCCATCCTTTTTCAATATTAATTATTTTTACTTCAGAACCTGGAGAACAACAACTCACTGTTAAAAGAATCAGTAATATTATATTTACTTTTTTGGGCAAAACTTTTATATACAAATAAGATCCCATAAACTGAAGTTGTTTTCCCATTATTAGATTAAAGCTGATTTACACCTGAACAAATTTTCCAATTTACCTTTCCTTTCAAAGGATCAGTTTCTACATCATATGTATTATTTATTTAAAAAAGCTTTTGGGGAATTTTATTTTTCAACATGAAAGAAAATTCCGTCTTTCACTTCTTCCTTTTCACCGCCGGGTGCTTTCATCTTTAAATTCAAGCCGCTGCCACCGCCTCGCTGAAAGAAAGAAATATTAATATTATGGTAACCTTCACTAAGAAATAAGCTGCCTGATTTTTCAACCATTGCGTGCAAACCATCGTTTAAAACAATCTCTTTATTATCAACACTCAGCTTTGAACCATCATCCGAAGTGAGATAAAATTCATAAAGCCCCTCTTTATCAATTTTGATATATCCCTCATAAGTCAGCCCGAAATTGTTCGCGGGCGTACCCTCAGGATAGATAACATTATTAATACTGCCGGAACGTTTTGGTTCTATTTCATAAAAATCCGGAAGCCTGTTAAGTTCTCCTTCATAAAAATTAAAAGAGAGACCGGGTTTCAGCTTAGAAAAGTCAACTTCCGCAGATTTTAAATTCAAATCACCGGTAAGTTCAACAGCTATTACCGAATGTTTTGGAACATTAATTTCTATTTTATTTTCTGAAGTTTTAAAATCATCAAAAGGTTTTATGCCTACATTGTCCGGCTCATCAAATGTATTATGCGCATTTAATTTATCGGAAGTTAATATCTGACCGGAAGCCGATCGAACAGTGAATGAATTAAAACTGCAGACTAGTTTTTCATTCTCCTCCGCATTAAGATTGCATGCTGTTATATGTATCTTGCCATCTTTATCAAGAGAGGAAGAAATATGGAGTGCCGGAATTTTTCCCTGATCTGTATCTATGCTGTCGGTTTCTAAAGAGATAGGAATCATTACAGCATCCTGGTGAACTTTATACATATCAAACACATGGTATGTTGGAGTTAAAACCATCTTTTCATCTTTAGTGAGAATAAGAGACTGCAGTACATTAACAGTCTGAGCAATTGCAGCCATTTTTACCCTGTCGCAATGATTGTTAAAAATATTCAAATTGATACCGGCTACTAATGCATCACGCAAAGTGTTTTGTTGATATAGAAATCCGGGATTAGTGCCCGGTTCAACTGCATGCCACATTCCCCATTCATCAACAACAAGAGCAACACTCTTCCCCGGATCATACTTATTCATAATAGCGGAATGACGGGTAACAAGTTCTTCCATCACCAAGGTATTATGCATTGTATTGTACCAGCTCTTTTCGGTAACATCGGTTGCATGTTCACCTGTATTCCAGGTATAGTAATGAAGTGCCAAACCCCATATTGAATTTCCGAGTTCATGCATTATCACATCCGTCCAGTTATAGTCGTTACCATTCGGACCAACGGCAATTTTATTAAGAGTTGTATTGCCAAAATCTTTCATGAATCGACCATATCTTCTGGCTAGGTCAGAATAATATTGTGGTTTCATATCTCCGCCGCATCCCCAAGACTCATTCCCAAGTCCCCAATAAGGCACATTCCATGGTTTTTCTCTACCGTTTTTCTTTCTCAATTCTGTCATCGGACTAACATTGTCCGAGTTAACATATTCAACCCATTGAGATAATTCGCGAATAGTTCTGCTACCCAAATTTCCGCTGAAATATGGCGCACTACCAATTTGTTCACATAGATCAAGAAATTCGTGAGTGCCGAAACTATTATCTTCAGTTATCCCGCCCCAGTTAGTATTTATCATGGTTGGTCGTTGCGAGCGCGGACCAATACCATCCATCCAATGATATTCATCGGCAAAGCATCCGCCGGGCCAGCGCAACACCGGAACTTTAATTCTTTTCATTGCTTCTACAACATCGCTTCTAATTCCCCTTACATTAGGTATAGAAGAATTTTCACCTACCCAAAACCCGCCGTATATACAACGTCCAAGATGTTCGGAGAAATGACCGTAAATATTCCTGCTGATTTTGTAGTGTGCCTTGTCGAGATCGAGTATTGCATTATTTACAGTTTGTTGAGCAGATAGAGTACTAAATAATATTAAGAGCAAAAGCAGAGGCGGATGAATAAATTTTTGTTTCATTATGTGTTTCCCCTTTTCGATTGTTCAATTAAATAAAAGATATTCAGGTGAATCATTTGATACTATCTAAGCAATATCATTTTATTGGTTTCTATAAAACTACCGGCAATCAATCTATAGAAATAAATTCCACTCGTCATTTCTCTACTTCGCTCGAAATGACCAGCATCAAATATTACTTTATAATTCCCCGGTGCTTTTTCTTCGTTAACAAGAGTTCCAACTTCTCTTCCTAGGATATCGTACACTTTTAATTGTACGGACACAGCATATCGTGTTCCTACGGTTGGAATAGAATAACTTATTATTGTGGTTGGATTAAAAGGATTAGGATAGTTTTGCTCAAGCCTGAAATTCTCAGGCAATTCATTAATATCTGAATTTATTGTTGTTGTTTCTATTTTAAATTGATCATCCATCCACTCTGCTCTTTCTATCATGTAATTTTTTAAATAGTCAACTTCTTTTTGATATGTATCTCTATTTTGATATCCATCTGTTTCTCTCCAAAGAAAGACTCCTAATATGGGCCACTTTTCAAAATTTCTTTCCTGTGCTTCTGCAAGATAATTTGCACACGAATCAATGAATAATAAAATATTTTCATCACTGAATTTATCTTTCCTTAGTTCATTCCACCTAATTCTTAGTTTATTGTTAAATCCATCATCATCAAATAATTTTTTCCAGAAGAACGGATGCCATTTAGTGCTTCCTATAATCCAGCCTGTAGTTTTTTCGCCTTCCAGATAGGATGAATTTCCGGATGATTGATCAAAATCCCACACAGGTCCCGCACTTAATTTCTTATCTCTATCTTTATGAAAATATCCGCTCCATCCGTAAGCATCGCTGTTTCTCATAAATTCCTGAACAATTATCTCGTCAATAAATGATTCCGTATCTATGAACTTCTCATAACCATTAACAGGATCACTGAATGTAGGAAACAACATCACATATCTAAATCCATCATCGTAATTTCTGATGTATGCCAACTGTTCATCAGTTATGTCTTCAAATTCAGGATAATGAAGCAATCTGTTTTCGCCGAAGTCACCGCCGAATCCTGTTATTTCATAAATATATCCCCCGGTAATATCTGTACTGCTTGTGTCATCGGGATCAAGCTTTTTTATATCAAGTCTGTTTTTGTCGCGTTTAATTTTTTCGGTAAGTATATAAACGCCCATATATTCATCATTAACAATAACCTCACAAAATCTGCAGCGGCTCGACCATCTTCCGGTTAGAGACGAAAGATAATGTGCTAACGGATCTCTTATAAATGTACGGTCTATGTATGAAGCCAATAAAATCCAATCGTTATCTGCCGGTATTCCCAATAAAGAAACATCCAGGTTTTCACCAAGGCTATCTCTTGTTTCAATTAAATATGGTTTTTTAGGAAAGATATTTTGTGTTGAATTTCCTCTTAACTCAATTCCAATACTTCCATTGTAATCAGTATAAGGATCGGTAACATTATTTCTGTTGCCGGGACCATTATTAATTATGCCCATAGTTGCTATAATCTTAGGTTCATTCACAATGGTTTGACCGTGAGTATCAATAATAATTATTGGGAGGTTTGAAGATATAAAATCGTTAATTTTTCTACTTTGCGGTTGAATAAGCAGAGTTAAAGTTAAGATGAAAAAAATTACCCTGTATAAAGACATTACAATTCTTTTGAAGAATATTTTTAGAAAACTTTACCACTCTAAAATGAACAGAAAAATTATGTTGTTATCACTATAGAAACAGGACAAAGGTACAGCACTTATAAAGCACTGTACCCCTTGTCCCATTATCATTGACTAGCTAGGGTATTTCCCTAGTATAACTTTCTTGAAAAAACAAATTTATTCTTCATAATATTGTTATTTCAAAAGCATCATTTTCTTTGTTAAAGTAAAATTACCCGATTGAATCTTATACATATAAATCCCGCTTGCTAAATTTGAAGCGTCAAAATCTACAACATATTGACCGGGTTTTTGTTCTTGATTTACTAGAGAAGCAACTTCCTGTCCCAAAACATTGAAAACTTTCAGTGTTACAAACCCGCTGTTTATGATACTATAATTAATCTTCGTTGTTGGGTTAAATGGGTTCGGATAATTCTGGCTTAAGCTGAATTTTGTTGGTACAGAATTCGGAATTTCTCTAACTCCTACAGTAATTTCAGGATACCAGGTTAAGTCGCCTATAGGATTACCATTTGGATCAGCAACTAAAAGAGTTGCATTTGTATAACGTAAGTTCTCTCTTACAGGATAACCTTGTGTGGTTTTCCAATCAGCAGGAACACCAGCATATGGATTTGAAGGACTAGCAGAATTATGAAAAGGTCTTGAACCTGTTCCATCGCCGCCATTTTCCCAGATGTATCTGACAAATCTTGCCATACTATCGGAAGCAGCATCTACCAAAGCAGCATCGAAACCAGGATCTACTCCAAAGTTGTCTGCCTCAGCTATTTGAATGTTTGGCAAGGTTAGAATAGCTTCCGCTCCTGGTCTTGCAGCAGCCCATACCGGAGCCGTAATTCTACCACCAACTACTTGATATTTTGGATCGCTATTTAAAGTTGTAAAGTTATCTACAATTTTTTGCGGCCAAAAGTAAGCATTGTTTTCGGCTACAATATTTCTGTCTGCCTCTGTAAGGAAATAGGGATCACCTTCTAATTGTTCATAAAGTGAGTCCATAGTAAGAACTGCAGGCGGGCTAAAGAAATTGGCATTATAAACCTGCGAATTATATATATGGTTTGAATCCAAACCTGCAGAATAAACACTAAAGAAAATATTGTTGGTGATCTTTGCATTATGCATTTGCCGCATTGAGAATGGAGAAGATTTAGTATGCATGAATATGGTATTGTGGTCAAATTCTATATAAGCCATCGATGAACCTGAGCCCTCAATATTACCGCCCATTACAAAGAAAGTGCTATTTGTTACACTCATTGTGTCAATAGCATTTACCCCGGGACCAGCCCAGTTCATACCCGGATTTTGTGGAATATTACTTTGATTATTACGGAACAGAGTATTTCTAACAAAAATATCCGAACCAATAGCATTCCAGGTATTTAATATGTTAGGTGTTCCTGTTGAACCGAAATTCTCAATAATACAATTTTCCACTGTCAATCTGCAGCTATCACTGGTGCTTATCAACTGTTGTGTAACCTGAGAACCATCTATGCGTGTTCCTATAAGATATAGATTATCAAAATGAACATATCCATTATCTATAGCAACAGCAATATTACCAGGTGAGCTATTATCCGCATTAATCCAAGGTGCGATTACCGGGGGGTATCCTGTACTGGTGATTTTCCCAACAAGGTCCAAATTCTTAATCCTGATTTCTTCTGTTATAAAATAAGTGGTATCTGAAGTAAGCACATAAACGTGTGCACTTTCACCTGTTGATGTGGTATCTCCGTTAATCGTGTTATTTAGGGTTCCCGCAGGCCACGCATAAACAACAAGGGAATCTTTCTGTGCAAAAGACTGTATACTTGTGATTGATAAAAAGAGCACCACAAGTAATAATATCTGGGTAAATAACTTCATGTTGAACGTAAATAAGTTCATATTGAACTCCTTTCATTAAAGATTAATTGATTGATTAATTAATTTTTATCCCCCTTACTACTTGAATTTGCTTCTCATATGCTCTGCCTCCTTTTCTTTATGAGTTTTGTGATTAAAAGCATTTATAGGAAATTTACTCTAAATCCCAATTGAGCGGTTAAACCGTATGATTCATCTGTACGCCGAAAATTATTTCCTCTCACCAGATAGGTATCTTTCTCTCCATTCAGATTATTCAGATTCATGAACATTTCAATGTTATACCAGGGTAATTTCTGTCTTGCAACAACATCCCAACGCAGGTATTCTGCCTTATCAGTTCTTAATCCATTCCAGAAATTTGTACTATTGAAAATAGCTGATTGGTAAATCGCGGAAACTAAAACTGAAAAACCTTTATAGTCATATCCCAAAGAAACATTTACAATATCATCCGGTTGGTTTATTAAACGATCAGTATATGTTGTATCAGTATAAGTGGTTTGGAATAGTGGAGGTCCGGAATTACCAACAACAGTTAGAGGATATTTTGCTTCCGAAAATACATGTGTATAATTCACATTCAGAACCAGTCCACTTAATACGCCCGGTAAGTACCAGAAATGTGTCTGCCAATCGGATTCAATACCCCATAATTCAACTTGATTAGGATTATTATAGTATGTTCTAATCGAATATCCTCTGACATTCAAATTTGGATATCGTGG
>MGZZ01000156.1:77138-77384 GCA_001802795.1 Ignavibacteria bacterium GWC2_36_12
GCCAAATGTGAACAATCCCAATTCATTATTATACACAGAAAGCTGCAGGTCAAAGTTTTCGGACTGAATTGGTTTTAAATCGACATTATTCCAGGTAACGCGGCCGGTAAAAACATTGATAATGGGGATGATGTCACGGAAATTGGCATAGGATAATGTATTTGTATATGCACCGCGTAAACTAAGCCAGGGTAGAGGATTAAATTTTACGTTAACGGCAGGCAGCCAATATCCATAAGTTTTTGT
>MGZZ01000156.1:77468-83831 GCA_001802795.1 Ignavibacteria bacterium GWC2_36_12
CTATATTAAATGTACCCATCAAATAACCCGCACTTCGATCTTCATTACCGGAATAATCACTGCCTTGATTGCCAAACATATCGGGTACCCATGCACCGGCACCGCCTGTAGGTGCACCCGTTAAATTATTACCATAATCAACAACAATATCTTTAATCCCCCGCATAATATCCAGATTTAATTTATTGTCAAAAATAAAGTCGCCATCCAGATATGTACCAATATTAAGGTCGGGATCAAAAAAAGGTGTTATAAAAAAACGTTCATTAGTACCTCCCGCTATTCCATACTCACTTGTCAACCATGGATAGGCTGCTATAATTCTTTGACCAATTTCGCCAAACCAAACGAAGCCATACCCTCGATTATAATCATGAGAGCGATCAGTATAGGAATACATTCCACCGGCTTTTAACCGTAGAGAGAGAAAATCTGCTATGTTGAGATCTCTGGAGAGATCTACCGATCCTCTTAATTCCCTCTGACGGGTAAAACTATTGGTTGTAAGTACATTTCGCAATTCCATAGCGTCCTGACTAAAGCGTTGGTGTGCCAGTTCAGCTATTTTAACAGGTGGGAGCTGATCATCAATTTGATCCAATCCTGTAGAAAGCTGTTCAAATGTAATTTCCCATGAATCAGGGGATCTATTCTCGGAATAAGAATGAGAAAGCGTTGCATCAATATCTACTAAGGATGATTTCTGATTATAACTTAGAATGTTTGTGATAAGGTTTAATTCACTCGGTGAGTGATTGGCATAGTAGTGAATGTTATTTCCGCCTCTTTCGAGACCGTATTGCTGTCGAAAATAGCTGGTGTTTGATTCACTTTTACTAAAGATATTTGTAAAAGCAAAATTTCCATTCGGAATATCATAATCTAATGTAATGGTTCCATTATATCTTTTTTCTTCTCTGGGATAAAAGTAAAGATTAAGGTCGGTCAGAGCTAATGAATCCGGATTAACCGTTCTGGCAATCTGAGTATAATTAGCATCTAAACGGTTCGAAGTAAAATTTTGCTGCTGTATAATACCCTGAACAAATACACCGAAACGTTCATCTAAAAATCTTCTTTCAAGACTTAGATCGAATTTATAATTATTATACTCATTTGTAAGATCAGTATAACCACCTTGTGCCTGAAATGAAATTCCGGGTAAAAATGACAGTCCCAATGGTGATTCAACCTGAACTAATCTGCTTGCCTTCCTAATCCCCAAATTTACAGTACCGCCAAGGACTGCAGCTTCCATATCAGGTGTATTTGTTTTAAAAACTTCAATACCGGCAAGTGAGCTTGACGAAATCATTCTCATGTCAACACCACGACCGCCGCCAAACCGACTACCCTCTGGATCGTCTGAACTAATTTGCCGCGCACTTTCATTAGAAGGCACAGGAACACCGGCTATCGTAACCTGGTTATATTCCGGACTAATTCCCCGAATTACTACTTGTGTTGCCTGACCGCCCTCTCTTACCAGTGAAATTCCAGGTAACCTACCAATCGATTCGGCTGCATTAGCATCAGGAAGCTCTTGTATTCTAGCAGATGAAACGATATTTACAATATTATCCGATGCTAATTGCTGGTTGATAGCTGAATTTTGACCGCTTGCCTGGGCTGTGACTAATATTTCTGTTGTGGAAACAGTTACTACAGTCAGCTCTATATTTTCTTCAATGTGCTGATCATTTTTTAATTCTACTTGAATTGTTTTTGGTTCATAACCAATGTATGAAACCTTTAATGTATAGAACCCTGCTGAAAGATTGGGTATTATATATTGCCCTTCAATATTTGTTGCAGTGCCAATACTTGTCCCTTCCAGGTAAACATTTGCACCCACAAGCGGTTCGTCGGTTGTTGCATCAGTGACTTTACCCTCAATCCTACCATCAGCTCCCCACAATAATTGAGAGCTAAGCATAGCAATCAAGATGACAAAAAAAACAGTAGTTTTTATTAACATTTTACCTCCGGTTTAATAATTGATGTAATATTCATTTTATTTGTATAAGTAAGCCCTCCTTTGTACCTACTATAGCAAGTGTGTTACTCTTTGAACCGTTAGAATAAAATGAAGCAATAAACAAATTCCCGGCTAAAGAATAAATCAGGAGTAATAATATTTTTTTAATCATATTCATTTCGTTGAGCTATTCCGGTATCAAGATGATTGAATAATCATAACTCATTGGATACGTTCTATATTTAGGTAAAGTTGGAACAGGTGTATCTCCAACTCCGGTTATTTTGTAATCGATGTTCAAGTTCAGCATTTCATCTTCTTTTAATTGAAATGGATATACTGCCCTTTCCATTTCCGAATATGGTGTTATAGAAAAGTTGAATAACCCATTTGAAGAGATTGTATAATTTTCATCTTTACCAAGAAGTTTCAGCCATCTTACATCTGTTCTGTTTCCATAATCTTCCGGCTGAACATAAGGGACATAAAATGAATCAACACTCAATTCGTGTATGCCAATTTTAGCTCCTGTTTTTCTGTCAGGATAAGTTTCAAACGGTCCCCTTCCATACCATGAAACATTTTCGAATAACTTGGGAATTTTAAATTTCATTCCAACTCTTGGAAGCCATTCATAATGGAAGTACCCTACGAAATCAACTTTCTGGTTTATCCTGAGTGCGCCATTCGCATAAAAAGTATAAATAAACTGATTTATAATGTAATCCTCATTTTCAGGCAACCTGTAAAACTGTTTCAAATAAAAGTTAAGATTTCCACTTTCCCTGGTTTGTTGTAAATCCAGCGAATCCAGGATTAGCCTGTTTAACCCTGTCTGATACCAGTCTTCAGATTCAGCCCTTCCCCAGTCAACTCTTTCATTAGATATCGGAGCTCTCCAGACATTTAATTCGGGTCCGGAAGTAATTACTCCAGAATCTTTAGAAATAGTAAATTCGCCAGTTGTTTTATTAATTCTGAAATCGGTTTTTCCTGTATGAATTAGAAATTCATCAGATGATTCTTCAAAATTTATGTCACCATCTTTTACTAATACTTTTTCATCAAAAGATGAAGTTGAAAGAACAAATTGTTCAAAAGTTATTTCATCACTTTTTGCTGCCCATGGTTTTGGTTCTTTAACATTAGCTGTTAATTCCAGGATGTATTCTTCATTTTTTGTGGAATTAATTTCTTCAACTGGAGATTTTATTGTGATACTGCTTAACGGTGCGCAATCAATTTCAAAAGATCCATTCTTTACCAATTTCCCATCGCTGTATAAGAACCAATTGAAGTCAATTTCACTCAGGTTTGTAAAACTATAACGGTTGGTAATTATGATTTTGTCATCTTTTAATTCAAACTTTATGGGCGACTGGCTTTTCTTTGCCTGGAAAAGCTCAGGCTGGGGAGTTCTATCATAAAATATTATCCCGTTGCAATCGAATGAGCTTGCACCATAATAAACAAAGTTTCCTCCTGAAAAGGTTTCGTCAAAAGGCAGATATAGCAAGGTATCTTTTTTATCATTTATGATTCCTGAAATAACAACTTCATCTATTGCACAATTGGAAATCCATCCCAAATGCTGATCCGTATCTTTCAAATAATCTCTTCCAGCATTAACCGGGTATTGGGTGAAACGAAGATTCCATAGATAATCTTTCTTAACTTTTAATTCATCATCGATAAACAATCTCATTTCTTTTCCATCATACTCTGATTTTACTTTGTGCCAGCTACCCTCCCAGTTTGATGGGAGTGAAGTTGTAATATTATTCCAATAATTATTAATATAGAATGAAAGTGAATCAGGATATTTTTGTGTGACACCAAATTGATTCGAACGTGTTACAATAGGATTCTCAATAAACCATTTGTCGGGTTTAATCCAGAATTCAATTGAAATATTGTTTGTCAGTTCATCAAAGACAGGATGATTATAAACTTCAATCCAATCATCAAGCCCGCTAAGCTTAATTGCTTTTCCTTTTTGCCCTTCAATGTATGATGGGTTTCCAATAACGGCAGAAGTTATTTTGTATTTTGATATATCTGGGGTGAGAATTAATTTTGTATTCAGTCCCTGGTCAACCCAATCCCACACAAAACCACCCTGCAGCTTATCCATAGAGAAAATCAAATCCCACAGTTCATCAAACTGTCCAAGACTGTTTCCCATAGCATGAGCATATTCACCCATAACAACAGGCTTCTGTGTTGTGAGTGCAATATGTTTCAATCTTGAAACAGTTGGATAACGTGGACCAATTATATCAACATAAGGGGCCTCACCGTCAGGATCATTCGATTGATGCATAATGAATCTTGTTTTATCAGTCTTCCTTGCATAATCGTCCATATCAAAATGAACCTGGCCTAAACCACACTCGTTTCCTGTACTCCACATGATAACTGATGGATGATTCTTATCCCGTTGAATCATTCCTACGAATCTATTCATGAATGCATCGTGATAAATTTCAAGATCAGGAAACCAATTCTCTCCATAATGACACTCAGCATTAACTTCATCCTGCAATAAAATTCCATATTCATCGCACAAGTCATACCATATTGGTGAATCAGGGTAATGACTGCAGCGAACGGCATTAATATTATTTTGCTTCATCAAAAGAATATCTTTCAGCATCATATCCCTGGTAATTGCCCCGCTGAAATCAGGATGATGCTCGTGACGGTTTACACCCTTTATATAAATTGGTTTTCCGTTAAGACAAGCTTTACCGTTTATCAATTGAAGTTCTCTGAATCCGATTTTCTTTTTTATTAAATCAACAGCTTCATCTTTAGAATTGAGAAGTTCAACTATTAATGTGTAGAGATAAGGTTTTTCATCAGACCATTGATGAGGCTGAATTATCTTTTTTGTGATTGTCGAGCTTTGATTTTCAATTGAAGAAGTGCCATCTGCAATTTTGGTTTTTGATGAATCGAGAAGCGTAAATTTAAAACTGTAATCTTCTTTAAGTGATGAGGAAGTTGTAACCGCCATATTCAAATTTAATTCTGCATCTTTATACGCTTCATCAAAATCAGTAATTACGGTAAGATCGGAAATTGAAACGACAGGCTTTGAATAGACGTAAACATCCCTGAAGATTCCCGAATACCGCCACATATCCTGATCTTCGAGATATGAACCATCAGACCAGCGCGTTACAAGAACTGTAATCTGGTTATCTTTTTCATCAACAAAATCTGAAATATCAAATTCGGCTGAAGTCATTCCGCCTTCATCATAACCCAGGTACTTTCCGTTTATCCAGACAAATGCATTTGATTTTACTCCATCAAAATGAAGAATGATTTTCCTCCCGTTCCAGTTTTCATCTATATTAAATGTTTTTCTGTAACAACCTGTGGGATTTATTTCTTTCGGAACATTCGGCGGATCGTAAGGAGAAAATTCCATCGGGATATTCCTGTACATAAGATGATCATACCCCTGCACCTGCCAGACTGAAGGAACCTTTATTTCACTCCATTTATTATCATCAAAGTTTCTTTCATAAAAATCTTTTGGAAAAACATACGGCGTGTTTTCAAGTTTAAATTTCCACTCACCATTAAGGCTTAGAAAATATTCAGACTGACTTTCCGTTTTTGTTGAGGCTGATTGAAAATTATTGAAAGGAATTAATGTTGGTAAAAGAGGAAGCTGATTTTCTTCAAATGCCCGGGAATTTTGAATATAATCATTAATATTTATTCCCCCATACTGGGCAACGCCCGTGCTTGTTGCTATCATTAACAATAATGATAAGTACTTTATTCTATTTTGTCTCATTGACTGTTTTTAAAGAATAATGAAAGACATCGGATTGTTTTAGTATCTCAGCACTTCTTTCTGGTGTTATATCTCGCTGCGGCTCACCGAGCATTTCATAACCGACCATGAACTTTTTAATAGCCGCTGATCTTAAAAGAGGCGGATAAAAGTGCATATGGAAATGCCATTCGGGATGTTCTGCTCCGTCAGTCGGCGCCTGATGAATTCCTGCTGAATAAGGAAAAGAAACATTAAAAATATTATCGTACTTAACAGTAGTTATCTTTAATATCTCGGCAAACTCCTCAACTTCTTTTTCAATAAATTGAAGAATATTATTAACAGATCTTTTTGAAATAATCATAGTTTCAAAAGGCCACACTGCCCAGAAAGGCACAAGCAGAATAAAACTTTCATTTTCAAAAACAATTCTTTCCTGTTTTTGTTTTTCAAGATTAAAATAATCATTTAGTAAAGTTTTGTTTCTATCCTTAAAGTAATTGAGCTGATTATTTTGTTCTTTTAATGGTTCATTTGGAATAGATTCCTGTGCCCATATTTGTCCATGAGGATGCGGATTACTGCATCC
>MGZZ01000156.1:83872-86913 GCA_001802795.1 Ignavibacteria bacterium GWC2_36_12
ATCCTGCCAGGTTTTTATAACTTTTACAATTTCTTTTAATTCGAGTTCGGCGAGAGTTAAATTGTGCTTAGGTGAAAAGCAAACTACTCTGCATACTCCTTTTTCTGATTTTGCTCTTAATAATTCAGACCCATTAATATTCAATGCAACGCGTTCGTTCTTTAGAGCACTAAAGTCATTATCAAAGACAAAAGTAGAAGAGTAATCGGGATTAGTTTCTCCATTAGCTCGCATGTTTTTCGGACATAAATAACAATCATCTTTATATACTGGAATTATCTGATGAGAATTCTGCTCTACCTTTCCCTGCCAAGGTCTTTGGGTCCGCTGCGGTGAAACAAGAATCCACTCACCCGTTAGCGGATTAAATCTTCTATGGCTGTGTTCAAAAATCATAGTTTGAATCTGCAAACGTTTGCAGGTAAAAATGTAAAAAGATCAAGTTGATTCTCTAATAATTAATTCTGTATCAAGTTTAATATCTAATTCGGAATTAAAGTCATTCCTTCCTTCTATTTCGTCAATTAAAATCTCGGCGGCTTGCCTGCCCATTTCGAATGAATGTTGATCAACTGTTGTAAGTGAGGGGCTGATCATTTCTGTAATCGGGTTGTTTGAGAATCCTACAATCCCGATTTGGTCTGGTACTTTAATGTTTAATTCTTTCAGCCGTTTAATCGCTCCAACTGCAACAGGATCATTAACCGCAAAGATTGCACATGAACTGATTCCACTATTTATTAAATCCGTTACGTGTTTATACCCATCACTCTCATGCATACCTCCCTCAAAAATCAGAGGTTCGTAATCAGTCCTTAAATCTTTGAGAGCTTTCTCATAACCGAGTTGTCTGTTTTTGCAAATATCGAGTGATTGCGGACCGGCAAAATGGACTACCTTACTATAGCCTTTTCCCAGAAGGTATTTTACTACTTCGTATGAACTCTCCATATCATCAATATGAATCCTGGGAGTTTTTAAGTCATTACAAACCCGATCGAAAAAAACCATTTTAACTCCCTTATCAAGGAGTCTCTTAAAATGATTGCTGCTTGTCGTTGTTTGTGAGATTGAAACAATGATCCCTGCAACTCTATGAAGGTACATTGAATCCAGGTTTATTATTTCACGTTCCTGCTGCTCGTTGGATTGAGCTATGATTATAGTGTATCCATTTTGATAGGCAACTTCTTCGATTCCGCTAATAGCATTAGCAAAAAAGTCATGCCTGATTTCGGGAACAATGACTCCAATTTGATTTGAACGGCTGGATTTAAGGTTCCGCGCTATAATATTCGGATTATAGCCAAGCTCACTTGCAGCTTCTCTTACTAATTTTTTTGTTTTAGTATGAATATCAGGATGATCATTTAAAGCCCGTGAGACTGTAGAAACAGATAAATTCACTTTAGAGGCAATATTTTTAATAGTTATTTGCTTCATTTTGCAAACGTTCCCGCAAACGTTTGCAAAATTAAATTATTTTGGCTCCGTTGTCAAGCACATTTAACAAATTATTCCAATTACTGCCTAAAAAAGTTTAAAACAACTATAAGTTTTTCTTTAACGACCGACAGGTAAAAAGTGGGGGTAATTATAAAAGCTCCGCGAGCAGGACTCGAACCTGCAACCCTCCGGTTAACAGCCGGATGCTCCACCATTGAGCTATCGCGGAATCACATAAAAAATACCTTCACAAGAAGGCTTTCAAACATAAAGAGTATGCCAGTTTTTGTCAAGCCTGAAGCATTTTTAAAGAAGCATTATTGGGTATAAGGCTGTCCTCTGGTTTTGTCAATAATTTTGCAACACACATCAAAATTAGACTAAGTCGAAAGAAAGAATTATTACATCACCCTGAATTGATAAAAATAATTGGCGAGCAATTTGTGATCTATCAAAGTAGCATTAGGTAAAATAAGTTCTGTCATTTCAAAAGTACCTTTTGAAATCAAAAAAACTTTGCCATTATTTGTTTTCTCTCTAAGCTCAGTCAAATGGTTTTTAATTTCTTCACTCTCAAGATAATCATTAAACACAAATCTTGCATTCATCTGCTGATCGTAATTTACTTTTTTAATTATTCCCCTCATATCAAAGTAACCGCCATTATTGTTTTCTGCTAAGTCCAAATTACGGTAACCAAGTTTTGTAAAGAGATTTTTTCCTTTCTCCATCAATTCTGCTTCGGAATAATTCTCTATTTTAGTCCATATTTCCTGAAGTGCAGCTTCATACATGTTTTTAAATTTATTGTCAGGCATATCGAATACTTCAAGCCATTCTTCGTTTGCTACCATTTCGGCAATTGTGTCTGCAGCAATGTTTTCCATAACATTCTTATTCAAAAGACCTTTACGAAAGAGAAGATTATTTATCCTTTCCTCTATTGTTCCCTTCATCAAATAGCTGTAAACACTAAGATTTTCACTTAACAATGCACTTCTGGCAGATCTCAATACAGTTTCAGTTTGCCATAAAGAAGCAGGATTCCACCATAGATCAAAATGAATAACATAAGGAATTTCCGTTGAAGCTATCTTCATTCTTCCCGGCTTAACCCCAACAATCATTGCCGTTATTGAAGATTTACTTATAAAATTTTTTGTGGTGCTTTCCATCTCTTTCGTTGACATGCCGGGGGCATAAGACAGATACTTGATTCCACTTTTATTTAATATCTCCTCAATTTTTTTTGTCCCTGCTTTGTCATACTGAGAAAAAACTACGACCTTTTTATTATTCTTTGCAATAAATTCAATTTGCCGCGTAAGTAATTCTGTCTTAGGACTTTTTATACTGTTTGCAGAAAAATTACATATTTGCTTGAGCTGATGAAGAATTGTAAAAATGTTTGCATTAAACCTAAGCGGATTTCCTGATTCCAGTAACCAGCTTACTTTCTCTTTAGCAGAAATAAAAGCATCGTCATATTCCACCGCCTGATCTTCATCCATTTCCAACCATTTATTCTGCCAGACTACTCCGGGAGTTTCTTTAATAACATCTTTTTTAGATCTTCTTAAGTAACTCTTTATTGA
>MGZZ01000157.1:0-4401 GCA_001802795.1 Ignavibacteria bacterium GWC2_36_12
TTGCTTATTGTTTTGTTACTTCCAAAAATATTTCTTTTAAAGTATAAATCAAGAAAGTTTTATTATTTCTTCCAATCACTCTTTCCGAGAAGTACATTAACAAAATTCAGAATAAGGAATAATTCATACATTATCTGTAAAGAAAAAATCTTTACTGGACTAAAATTATATCCAAAATACTTCTGTAGATTAAATACGATGATTATATCTGTAGTTATCTTTATTAGAAAAAATGAAAGAAAGATTGAATCGACAAAAAATAAAACCGGAGAAAAGAGAAAAAAAAGATTTAACAAGTGCCAGAAACCGAGAAATAATTTATGTTTTGTTAGATAATGAAGAGAAGTTTGTGTGTGTCTTGCTTTCTGGTTTAGATATTCATCCAAAGTGTTTTTGGTTTTTGAATAAACAAAAGATTCTTTCCGGGTAATAAAACCAATTCTCATTTTGTTTTTAACAGCCTCCCTTAGTAAGAGATCGTCATCTCCGCTTAATGTATCCGCTGTATTCGAATAACCTTTAATCTTTTTAAAAGAAGATTTCTTAAAACCAAAATTTCTTGCTGCTGCTGAATAAGGAGAACCGATTATTGCCGCAGTAAATGTTAGAATGCTGCTTCTTATATTTTCAAAACAGGAAAGATTGTTGATAAAAGAACTTCCGGTATAGAAAGGAGCAACTCCGAAAATAAAATCATATCCCCGGGAAAATTTTTCTGCAGATATACTTATCCACTCCGGCTGAGGTACACAATCGGCATCGGTTATTAGAATAAAATCATAATTGGCTTTTTCGATTCCTATTGCCAAGGCACCTTTTTTCCCTGGAAGATTTTTTGTTTCTGCTTTTGTTGCTGTAAAGTTTTTGCTTGAAGAAGCAAGTTCATTAGCAATACTAAAAGTGTTGTCGGTTGAAAAATCGTCAACAATTATTAGTTCATAATTATCTTTGTCGTAATTCTGATTTTTTAATGCTTCAATTAAAACAGGAATGTTGTTTTCTTCATTCCTAGCTGCAACTACAACAGAAATTTTTTGCCCTGAATTTTGATTTGTTTGTTTTGAGAAAGCTTTTTTAATTGAAATGTAAAAGAGAAGATTAATTAGAAGAAATAATAGGATTAGGGTAATAATTAAGAATAGCATAAGTCCCTCTGAATAGGTGCTTCACATCTTCCATCATCCATTTTCCATCATCCATTCACAGGTGTTTTCACTTTGTTAAAAGTCTTCATCAATCAACCAGCCTTCCGCAAGGTCTGTACTCATTTCTGAAATGAAGCGGGAAGGTTTTGAAAGTGTAATTCCTGCTTCACGGTCGTATAAATTCATTGGATAAGTTACAAAAAGATTTTGTTTAGCTCTTGTTGAAGCAACATACATTAATCTTCTTTCTTCTTCGAGCGAATCAACATTATCATAAGATCTGCTGGAAGGGAAGTAACCTTCGACTACGTGAATAACAAACACCGAGTGCCACTCCAATCCTTTTGCAGAATGAATAGTAGATAAAGTAAGATATTCTTCTTCATTGTCCGGCGCTTCAACATCGATAACGCTGTCAATTATAGGTTCTATAGCCATATCCGACAGAAGGTTGTCTAATGATTTATAGTTCTCGGAAATGTTCTGAAAGATTTCCAGGTCTTTATTCCTTTTATTAAAATCATCATAAATATCTTTGAAGATCGGGTAATAATAATCGAGAACCATCTGTAATTTTTCCGAAGGGAGATTGTTAGTCGTGTGAATTTTATAAAGAAGCTGAAAGAGCTTCACAATTTTGTCGCTGTAATTAAATTTTGTAACAGTCTCAGGATTTGCTTTGATAGTTAGACGGGCTGTTGCAAGTTCATCGAGAATTTTTTGTGCGGTTTTTGGACCCACTCCTTCATGCAAAAGCAAAACTCTGTACCAGCTCACAACATCTTTTGGGTTAGCGGCAATTCTAAGAAAAGCCAGCACATCTTTAATATGAGCAGATTCAACGAACTTCATTCCGCCAAATTTTTGAAAAGGGATATTTGCTTTTGTTAATTCAATTTCCAGATCAAAAGAAAAGAAAGATGATCGGAAAAGAACAGCAATATCTCCAAGCGGGACACCTTCTTCTCTCAGTTCGAGTATCTTTTCAACGATGAATTTTGATTGAAGATTTTCTGTAGAAGCTGCGACAATGAAAGGAAGTTCACCGCCGCTTTTTATGCTGTAAAGATGCTTGGTATATTTTTCAAAGGCTCCTTCATTAACACGGTTCGCAAAATTCAATACTTCCTGTGTGCTGCGGTAATTCTCTTCAAGCTTGATAATTTTCACATCGTCAAAAAGTTTTGGAAAATCAATTATGTTTTTAAAATTTGCTCCTCTGAAAGAATAAATTGCCTGTGAGTCATCGCCCACAACCATAATATTTTTGTTTATTTGTGTTAATCCTTTTACAACATCAGCCTGTAATTTGTTAGTGTCCTGGTACTCATCAACCATTACAAATTTAATTGAATGAAGCAAAGATTTTGTTCCGGCATTTAAATCTTCAAGGAAATTTTTGAGATAGACAAGGAGATCATCATAATCGAGAAGATTGTTTCTGCGTTTGTACTCTTTAAATACTTTTTGAATGTCCAGTATTTTCTTTAAATGATCTATAAAATGCGGGTAATTCTCTTCAATTATTTCTTCAATTGTTTTACCGGTATTTGTGCTGAGGCTGTAAACTTTATTCAACGTTTCTTTATTTGGAAATCTTTTTTCCTTTGTAACATAAGCTCCCTGGTTGCGAATAAGATTAATTACATCAGTTGTATCTCCCTGGTCAAGAATAGTAAATGAAGGATCGAGTTTTGCAGCTTTAGAATATTTTCTTAAAACAGAATTAGCAAAAGAATGGAAAGTGCCGCCAAGAATTTTAGAGCACCTGTTATCAAGGAGAAGAGCAGCCCTGTTCATCATTTCATTTGCGGCTTTACGTGTAAAGGTTAGCAGTAGGATTGACTGAGGGTCGTAACCAAGCTCGACTAACCTTGCAACTCTGTAAACAAGAGTTCTTGTTTTTCCTGTTCCAGCCCCGGCGATAATAAGGTAAGCACCGTCAACGGCAGAAGCGGCTTCATACTGAGCAGGGTTGAGTTCATTCTTATAATTAATAACAAAACGGACTTCATCAACAGGTTTTGCAAAACTTGCCTGCCTGCCTGTTTCATAAATTCTTTTAAGCTTATATTTTTTCTGGATCATTCCTGAAATGCTTTAGGCTTTCCCAATATCTCTGATATTATAACATATTCCTTTAAAGTGGAAGGTCGTTTAAATTTTTGTTTTAACGTTTTGCTTACATCAACAACCTGTCTTTTTTTCATAAGATTTTTTTCAAACATCTCTGCTTGTTTTACAATCTTTTCATTAAGAGTTTGCCTTTTTCTTTCTTCAATTTTCTTCCTCTTATCTTCCCAATTTTCAAGTCTATGCTCAGACGAAGTAGAGCCATGCTCCGACTGAATTTCCTCGTCCCATTTTTCAGTTTCAAGATATTCAGAATCAGTCTCGTGTTTTCTTCCCTCAATAGAAATTTTCTCCGGTTTTGCTTCAGCTTGAGGAGATTGAGTTTTAAACATATTCTCAATCTCCTTCAGTATATCATAATCTTCCTGTGAAGTAGACCGCTGAGGTTTTACGGGAGGACTGGGTGTTGGTTCTTCCGGTTTGCTTTGAGGCTTACCTTTCTTTCTAAAGATCGAACTGAGAAAACTTATTATGATAAATAAGTATATAAGATATTGAAAATAGTCATCCATTATTGATTAGGGTCATTTTTTCTCTCAGGCTTTGCTATTGATTCTCTCATATCAGTATCGGATTGGATATTTTTCATTTTGTAATAATCCATAATTCCAAGGTTCCCGCTTCTGAAGGCTTCAGCCATTGCACGAGGAACTTCAGCTTCTGCTTCAACGACTCTTGCCCTTTGTTTTGCAACTTCTGCAACCATTTCCTGTTCAAGTGCGACTGCGGCAGCGCGTCTTTCTTCAGCTTTTGCCCGTGCAATCTTTAGGTCCGCTTCTGCCTGGTCTGTCTGCAGCTTAGCGCCGATATTTTCTCCGACATCGACATCGGCAATGTCAATTGAAAGAATTTCAAATGCGGTTCCCGAATCTAATCCTTTAGCAAGAACGCTCTTAGAAATCCTGTCGGGGTTTTCTAAAACATGCTTGTGGCTGTCGCTCGAGCCGATAGTAGAAACAATCCCTTCACCGACTCTTGCTAAGATTGTTGCTTCTCCTGCACCACCAACAAGGCGTTCTATATTTGCTCTTACAGTAATCCTTGCAATTGCTTTTAATTGAATACCGTCTTTTGCAACTGCCGCAACCAAAGGTGTTTCAACTACTTTTGGAATAACAGACAT
>MGZZ01000157.1:4455-12169 GCA_001802795.1 Ignavibacteria bacterium GWC2_36_12
AAAAGTTAAGCCCAGGTTTGCTTTATCTGCAGAGACTAAAGCATTAATAACTTTAATAACATTACCTCCTGCAAGAAAATGTGCTTCCAGTTTTCCCTGTTCAACCTTAATACCTGCTTTTGTAGCTGTTATTAAACTTCTTACAATGTGTACTGGAGGTACTTTTCTTAATCGCATTCCAATCAAATCACGAAAGATCTTTACCTTTACACCCGAAAAGTATGCTGTTATATATAATCCGAGCGGAACGAAATAAAGAAAAAGAATAAGAAAAAAGATAATTCCTATAATAATAATGAGGGACACCCCTGTAATAGCTTCCATAGTTAACTCCAATTATTTAGATCTGATTTTTAATTTTACTACTAATTTAGTTCTTTAGCAAATTAAGCATTGTATTAATAAATGTGCAGTAAATGTATTCTTTCAGTACAAAATTCATTCAAAAAATACATTTAAAATATTAAGGTAACTAACTGCCATCTTTCTTATGGTAAATTGGAGGAAATATAAACTCTACACTGGCGAGCCATAATACCCCTCTTTGGTATAATTATTGTCCTCTCTATTTATATATTAAGGAGCTTATTTAGTAACTTACGTGTGATGACTTTGTGAAGACTATTCAGGATATTGGATTTTAAGAAGCTTTTTTGTTAATATCATTTAGTCGTATTTATATCATAATCAATAAAAAGAAGCATATTTCATTATCTTGATTGAGCACGAGTCTCTTTATATATTTAATATCGAATGCTTAAACGTATTTTTTACTTAAAATCTCATTAAGGTAAGTTAAATGGATGGAAATTTTTCTGACAGGCTGCAGGATGTTATTAGATTAAGCCGTGAAGAAGCTTTAAGGCTTGGTCATGATTATATCGGTACCGAGCATCTGTTGCTCGGGATTATTAGAGAAGGACAGGGTGTTGCCGTAAGGATTTTACGTAATCTTGATTGTGATTTAATAAAGTTGAAAAAGGCAATTGAGGATACAGTCAGAACATCCGGTGGTACATTAACAATCGGAAATATACCCCTTACCAAGCAGGCAGAAAAAGTTTTAAAGATTACACAAATAGAATCTAAAATTTATAAAGCCGATGTAATTGGAACAGAACATTTATTACTCTCTCTTCTAAGAGATGAAGATAATATAGCAACACAAATATTACATCAATTCAGTGTAACCTATGATGCTGCACGGGCAGAGCTGAATGCCATGCTTTCAAGCAAAGGAGCCAAAGATATTGGCGGTTCTGTGCCTCCGGCTCCGGATAGAAAAGTTGAACGGACAAAGACCCCGGTGCTCGACAATTTTGGACGTGACCTTACCAAACTGGCAGTAGAAGATAAATTAGATCCGGTTGTTGGACGGGAGAAGGAAATAGAGCGTGTAGCTCAAATTCTCAGCAGGAGAAAGAAAAACAACCCTGTTTTAATCGGTGAGCCGGGAGTTGGTAAAACTGCTATTGCAGAAGGTCTGGCTTTAAGAATAGTACAAAAGAAAGTTCCAAGAACCTTGCAGGATAAACGGGTTGTAACACTCGACCTTGCGGGACTGGTTGCCGGTACAAAATACAGAGGGCAATTTGAAGAAAGAATGAAAGCCCTTATGAATGAGCTTGAGAAAGCAAGAGATGTAATTTTATTTATAGATGAACTCCATACAATAGTAGGAGCCGGTGGTGCTTCCGGTTCGCTCGATGCTTCGAATATGTTTAAGCCGGCGTTAGCCCGCGGCGATATTCAATGTATTGGCGCAACCACTCTTGATGAATACAGAAAATATATTGAAACAGATGGCGCACTCGACAGAAGGTTCCAGAAAGTTATGGTGGATCCGCCGAATTACGACGAAACTCTCCAGATATTGAACAATATCAAATTTAAATATGAAGAACATCACAGAGTTAAATATTCAGAGGACGCAATCGAGTCCGCCGTTCGTTTAAGTTCGAGATATATAACCGACAGGCATTTACCTGATAAAGCAATTGATGTTATTGATGAAGCCGGTTCGAGAGTTCATATGGGTAACTTCGAAGTTCCTACAAATATACTTGAACTGGAAGAAATGATTGATAAAGTTCGCCAGGAAAAAGCCACTGTGGTTAAAAAACAGGATTACGAGGAAGCAGCAAGATTAAGAGATAAGGAAAGAAAATTCCAGGCTGAACTTGAAGTAGCTAAAAAAGATTGGGAAACTAATTCGAAAGATATAGTTCATGATGTAAGCGAAGAGGATATTGCTACTGTGGTTGCAATGATGACGGGGATACCGGTTAACAGGGTAGCACAAACTGAATCTGAAAAATTGCTTAAGATGGAAGAAGCATTAAAGAAAGAAATTGTTGGACAGGATGAAGCAGTATCCAAACTTACAAAAGCTATAAGGCGAACAAGAGCAGGTTTGAAAAATCCTAACAGACCGATTGGCAGTTTTATATTTCTCGGACCTACAGGTGTTGGTAAAACCGAGCTTTGTAAAGCTCTTGCAAGGTATTTATTCGATAGTGAAGATGCTCTTGTAAGGATCGATATGAGCGAGTATATGGAAAAGTTTTCACTTTCAAGATTGGTTGGAGCGCCTCCGGGATACGTTGGATATGAAGAAGGCGGACAATTAACCGAGAAAGTCAGAAGAAAGCCATATTCTGTAGTTCTGTTTGATGAAATTGAAAAGGCTCATCCGGATATTTTCAGCATACTTCTGCAGGTTCTTGATGACGGCGTGTTAACGGATTCTTTCGGAAGGAAAGTAGACTTTAAGAATACTATAATTATTATGACTACGAACATCGGAGCCCGCGATATAAAGAATATCGGTTCTTTCGGTTTTGGTTCTGAGAAAGCTGAAGATAAATACGCTTCGCTTAAAAACACTCTTGAAGACGCAATGAAAAGACTCTTTAACCCTGAGTTTCTTAACAGGGTCGATGAAACAATTGTATTCAGAAGTCTGGAGAAGGAAGATATTCTGAAGATCATCGATATAGAGCTTCGCGATCTTTTTAAGAATATTAAAGATAATAAAATGCACTTTGCTCTCGATGACACTGCAAAGAATTTCCTCGTGGAAAAAGGATTTGACCAGAAGTATGGTGCAAGACCTTTGAGAAGAGCAATTCAGAAGTATGTTGAAGATCCGATTGCCGAAGAAATCCTTAGAGGAAGCTTTAAAGACGGTTCAAAAATAAATGCAAAGCATTTTCCTCCTTCGGAAGACCTGGTATTTATCGATGAGAATCTCCAGGAAGAAATTGCAGGTGAGCATAACGATAAAAATGATTCAGACGGTTCCTGAAAGAATAAATTTATAATTTAATTTTAAACCGGTTCATCAGTTTGAACCGGCTTTTTTTATTTTTTTTGTAAATGAAAAAAACTATAAAATTCCTAAACTGCTTCTTATCAGCTATCTCCGCAGGATGGAAAGAGAAAGCAACTATCCACATTTTGATGATATAGTTTTATACATTTTACCTTTGCTGAAAAATGGCAAAACTCCTGAGAAGCAGACAATATTGGGCGTACTTGAACACATTGCAGAGCATACTGGTGAAGACAGGTGGAGGTTAAAAACTCACGGGCAAGGGGAGTTGTTTACGTAAGATGGAAGATGTGAAATGAGGAAAAGAGTTCGGTAACATCAAATATCGCGGTTACCCAACGCAAAGCGAGAACCTGCTCTGCATGTTCTGCAAGAGCGTATGTTTTTAAATTTTAGTTGAATAAGTGACTAAAATGTAGCATTTTTTGCTTATGAAAAAAGATTTGAATGAAATATTGTTATTACTTCGAAATTTACTTCCACATATTAGTCAAAGATATTATGTTACTTCTATAGAAGTATTTGGTTCTTATGTCCGAAGTCAACAAAATATTGATAGCGATTTAGATATACTTGTATCTTTTTCAAAAGTGCCAACCTTATTAAAATTTGTTGAATTAAAAAATTATTTATCAGACAAATTAGAACTTAATGTTGATTTAGTGATGAAAGATTCATTGAAGCCACGGATTGGTCAAAATATTTTAAATGAATCTATTGCGGTATGAATACCCAAAGGGATTATTTAGACTATCTAAATGACATTTATGATTCAATAAATAAAGGTATTGCTTTCATTAATGGAATGTCTTATGAAGATTTTAGTAAAGATGAAAAGACACAATTTGCGTTAATTAGAGTTATAGAAATTATTGGGGAAGCAAGTAAAAAAATACCTACTGAAATTAAAAGTCGATCACAAGAAATTCCTTGGCGGGAAATTAGCGGGATGAGAGACTTACTTATTCACGATTATTTTGGAGTAAATATTCAAGTAGTTTGGGAAACTGTAAAGAATGATTTGCCGGAATTAAAAGAAAAGATTCAAAAATTACTTCAAGAGTTAAATAAACCATAAAAAACTTATAGCAAGCAGCTTAACCCGATCACCGTCTTGTGCAGTCAAGGAACATGCCTGTCATAGGTGATAAACTTCATGTCTGTTGGTTAATTTGTAAAATACTTATAATTGGAAAACGTCCCGCTTTACGGGACGCTTTTTTTTATTTAAATTTGTTTTGAATAATAATAAGATGATGGAGACGAGATGAGTTTATTAAGCCCGCAGGAAGTTATGAAGAATCTGAAAAGCGTTGATAACTGGAGCTTCGATAATAACCAGATTCACAGCGAATACCAGTTTAAAGATTTTAAGGAGGCACTCGGGTTCGTGAATGAAGTCGGCGACGAAGCAGAAAGATTGAATCATCATCCCGATATTTTTCTGCATTCCTGGAATAAGGTTAAAATCACCATTTCAACTCACAGTGAAGGCGGCGTTACGGAAAAAGATTTTAAGCTCGCTGCAATTATCGATAAACTTTCCAAGGAATAACAGTTATGGGACTCAAGAACAGGAATGTTGAATGGCTTTAAGTGAACACGCTTCTCCGAAGCGAGGAGAAAAAGAAATACTCGAGATTTTCGAAAAATCCGGCGCATTATTAAAGGGACATTTTCTACTTACCTCGGGCAGGCACAGCAATGTATATTTCCAATGTGCAAAGGTTTTGCAGTACCCGGATTATTGTGAGAAAATCTGCGCAATGATCGCCGAACATTTTAAATCGGCAGACATAGATACAGTAATTGCACCCGCAATCGGCGGAATTGTTGTAGGGCAGGAAGTAGCCCGCCAGTTAAATAAAAGATCGATCTTTGCAGAAAGGGAAGATAAATCGCTTACATTAAGGAGGGGTTTTACTTTAGAAAAAGGGGAGAAAGTTTTAGTCTGTGAAGATGTAGTTACAACAGGCGGTTCTGTATTTGAAGTAATCGATATTGTTAAAAACTCCGGTGCCGAAGTTGTCGGGGTTGGATTTATAGTTGACCGGAGTAATGGAAAAGTAAATTTTGGCTTGTCCCTGCCCCGCTTAGCCGGGACGGACTTTCCGCAGTTCAGCACAGTAAAACTCGATGCAGTTTCTTTTTCACCCGATGAATGCCCTTTATGCAAAGAAGGAATTGAGCTTGTTAAACCAGGTTCGAGGAAAATTAAGTAATTTTCTTAATTTTCTCTTCCTTACTATAGGTTGTGTTAATATACAATTCGTCAGTCTGAGCTTGCTCGCCTTGCTTCGCAGCCGAAGCAGGTCGAAGACTGACATTCTCGATGTGACTTCACACTTCGACAGAGTTTATCCTGAGTTTATCGAAGGACTCAGTGTGACGGCAAAAATTATTTTTCACACAGTCTCACTAAGGTGAGGTTAATTATTAATTAAAAACTAAAAACTTTGTTTATGAAAAAATATATTCTTCTTTTCGTAGTCTTTATCGTTTCTTTATCATTTGCCCAAATTAATTTTGACGATTACTTTCTCGACAAATCTTTAAGAATTGATTACTACCATTTCGGCGATGCTGAAAATGATTCTTATGCAATCGATGAATTGATAAAAGAGCCATACTGGGGCGGTTCAAAGAAAAATCTCCTCGATATTTTCAACTATGGCAAATATTTAATAAAAGTTTTTGATGCAGGAAGCGACTCACTTATCTTTTCAAAAACATTTTCGACTCTTTTCAGCGAATGGCAGACTGTAGATGAAGCAAAGAAAATCACAAAAGGATTTAACGAAGCGATCGTAGTTCCGTATCCTAAGAAGAAAATAAGATTGGAATTTTACAGCCGAGATAAAAAAAATAATCCCGTAAAAAAATTAGAATACAATATCGATCCTTCAGATTATTTTATAAAGAAAGATAACAGGAATAAATTCCCTGCTTTTGACGTGCTGAAGAACGGGGAGCCTTCTGTTAAAGTAGATATTGTAATAATTCCGGAAGGCTATACAAAAGACGAGATGGAATTATTTAAGAAGGATTGCGATAAATTTGCCGGTTATCTTTTTAACTCTTCTCCTTATAAAGAGGCAAAAGATAAATTTAATATAAGAGGTGTCAAAGCCCCGTCTGAAGAATCCGGTACTGATATACCAGCGGACACAATCTGGAAGAAGACGCTTCTGAACTCAAATTTTTATACTTTCGATCTTGAAAGATACCTGATGACTGAAGATTATAAAACTGTCTGCGACGTTGCGGCAAATGTTCCTTACGACCAGATATATATTCTTGTTAATTCCGGCAAATACGGCGGCGGCGCTATTTATAATCACTACTCGGTTTGTGTAAATCAAAGCCGTTATGAGGAATATATATTCACTCACGAATTCGGTCATGGTTTTGCAGGCTTGGCAGACGAATATTATACATCTGAAGTTGCCTATGAAAATTTTTACCCGCTCGATGTAGAGCCGCTCGATCCAAATCTTACTACATTGGTAAACTTTGAATCTAAGTGGAAGGAAATGGTAAGCGATACAATTCCAATTCCTACACCGATTGATTCGGCATATAAAGATGCAGTAGGGGCATTTGAAGGAGGCGGTTATGTAGAGAAAGGTGTTTACAGACCGAGAATGGATTGTACAATGAAATCTATTTCTGTTAATAACTTTTGCCCTGTCTGCACTAAAGCGATAAAGGAAATGATTGATTATTATTCAGAATAAATTTGAACGAGCCCAAGACCAAGTTTTATCTTCACGAACAATATTTTGAGGAACTAAAAAACCTTCCGTGGAATCTCGACCTCGATAAATGGGAAAAGAGGGGAATAAAGTTTCTCGATATAAGAAAAGGTATTTCACGGCATACAGTAAAGTTTCTGAGAGTTAAGTATTCCTCTTTTGCAATTAAACAAACTACTGAAGAAGTTGCAGCAGTCGAGACTTCGAGTTACGAAAAACTTTTGAGACTCGGTATTCATACACTTGTTCCTGTCGGTTATGTTGTTAGCTCTCCGCGTAACGGTGATGAACTTGCTTTTGCTATTACTATTCTGGAAGAAAAAGCATTACCCGATTCATATCTTTACAGGTTAAATTTTAATGAGAAAAATATTAAAATAATCTGGGATGCAGTGGCTGAACTTTTAGCAACACTTCATTTCAATAATATATTCTGGGGCGATGCTTCTCTTGCCAATGCACTTGTAAGGTTCTTTAAAGTTAAAGATGAAAAAGGAAGAGTTAAAACAGAATTAAAAGCTATTCTTGCCGATGCGGAAACTGTCAGGTGGCTTCCAAAGATGACTGCCAAAAAGAGAACCGAAGACTTAAGGTTTTTCTTCGATTCAATGCACTGGCTGAATGA
>MGZZ01000158.1:0-482 GCA_001802795.1 Ignavibacteria bacterium GWC2_36_12
ATAGTAATCCTTTGTTAATGAGAACCTATAATCCATCCTTACCCGTGGATCAGCTTGATAAATACAGAACAAGCATTCATGGATTAAGAAATTCGAGGGGAGATTCAAAAACTGCTGAATGTGTAAATTGTCATGGATCTCATGATATACTTCCTGTTAAAGATGTTAACTCAAGTGTTTATGCCATAAATCTACCAAAGACGTGTGCAAAATGTCATAGTAATGCTGATTATATGAAGGAATACAAAATTCCAATTCAACAGTTTGAAAAATTTTCTAATAGTGTTCATGGTATCGCTCTACTTCAAAACAATGATTTAAATGCTCCTTCCTGTAATAACTGTCATGGAAATCATGGAGCTGTGCCGCCCGGTGTTGAATCTATTTCGAAAGTATGCGGTAGTTGTCATGTTTTGAATGCCGACTTGTTTTCTTCAAGCCCACATAAAAAAGCTTTTGATAAACATAATTATCCTGAATGT
>MGZZ01000158.1:493-8958 GCA_001802795.1 Ignavibacteria bacterium GWC2_36_12
TGGTAATCATCAAATAATAACTGCAACTAATCAATTACTTGGAGTAACTAAAGAGGCTGTTTGCAGTAAATGCCATAAAGAAAATGAAAATGTAAAAGGTTACCTGGTTGCAAAAAAGATGCGTTTGTTAATAGATAGCCTGGATCAGTCTGAAAAATCTGCTCTGAATTTGATTAATGAGGCTGAGCAAAAGGGTATGGAAATTTCGGAAGCTAAATTTAAGCTTAGGGATGCTCATCAGGCAAAGCTGCAGGCACGTACAATGGTTCACTCCTTCAACGAAGAAAAATTCAAAGAAATTGTTGATGGTAAAGGTTTAGCTACTACGAATGAAGTTATTGCCGAAGCAAAAAATGCAATTGATGAATTTTATTTCAGAAGAGTAGGTTTAGGTGTTTCAGTTTTAATAATCAGCTTTTTAGCTGTTATGATTTTTCTTTATATAAAACGTATTGAAAGAAAGTAATAAGCTTGAAAAGTGTATTACAAATAAATCTTTTTGAGGAGGCTCTATGAAAACTCTCTCTGAAGATGTTAGTACAAGAGAAATAATTAAATATTTAAATAAGCTTGAAAACAGAATTTCAAACATAGAAAACCGCCTGCGGATTTTTAGTGGTGAAGAATCTACTATCGAAACTCCTGGATCGGAAAATTCGAATGAAACTCTGGCAAAAGAAAAGAATGAAGATCAACTGGAACTCAGAATCGGGCAGTTTTGGCTGGCAAAAGTTGGAATAGTTGTCCTAATCATAGGCTTCGCATTTCTTTTAACATTACCTTATGAAAATTTCCCGCTTGGAATACCGAGCTTGATAGGTTTTTTATTAGCAGGTAGTCTGGCTTTACTTTCCCGCTACGGGAAAAATAATTTTCCATACATTTGTTCCTATTTAACAGGCGGAGCTTTTGTATTATTATATTTTGCAACACTACGGCTACATTTCTTTAGTTTAACCTCAATCTTCGGAAATATTTTTTTTGAGATAATACTTCTTTTAATTATCTCTGCAATTACACTTGCTTATTCTATTAAGAAACGTTCTGTTTATTTTTCAGCTTTAAGCCTGACCTTTGCATTTGCTACGGCAATTGTTAGTGACAATTCATTCTTTCTCTTTTTTGTGACGGCATTTCTTTCAGCGTTGGTCATTTATTTAAAGATTAAATTCCAATGGCAGAACCTGGTTATCTATGGTATCGTATTAGCCTTCTTTACACACTTACTTTGGTTTTTAAATAATCCTGTTATCGGTAAAACTTTTCAATTAGTGTCTTCACCGGATATCAATGTGCTCTTTCTCTTGTTGTATGCTTCTATATTTTTATTTGGTAATTATATGGGAGAAAAAACCTCCGAAGACTACCACACAATTATCAGTAATGCTTTAAGCATAGTTTTTTCATACGGGTTATTCTTGTTGATCACCTTTATTCAATATTCTTCTGTAATAGGTTTTTATCATCTTACTGCTTCAATAATATTCCTGATGTTCTCTGTGCTGTACTGGACTAAATTCAAAAGCAAGTACTCGACTTTTATTCTTGCAATGACGGGTTACCTGGCACTAAGTGTAGCAATAATAATTCAGTTTGAATTGCCCAATTTTTTCATCTGGCTTTGCTGGCAGAGCTTGTTGGTGTTATCAACTTCTGTCTGGTTTAGATCCAGGTTCATTGTTACAGCTAATTTCATTATCTACTTGCTGATTATTATCGCTTACCTTGTTTACGAGGGGAAAATAAACGCAGTTAGCATTAGTTATGGTGTTGTAGCTTTATTAAGTGCAAGAATCCTGAACTGGAAAAAAGATAAACTTGAATTGAAGACTGAGTATATGAGGAACTTTTATCTCCTTATAGCACTCCTGATAATTCCTTATGCTCTATACAATGTATTACCCCCGGAATTTGTTGGTTTATCCTGGCTGGCTGTTGCCATAATCTATTATGCGTTAAACATTATTCTTAAGAACAAGAAGTATCGCTGGATGGCATTACTAACATTACTGCTTACAGTGGTTTACGTTTTTATACTTGGTATAAGCAGTTCAAGTTCAACTTATAAAATAGTCTCTTTTCTGATTTTGGGCATAGTACTTATTTTACTTTCAATTATTTATTCAAGAAATAAACTTAAGGCGGAAAAATAATTAAATAGTTAATAATTCTTTTTGATTAACAAACAGATACTGAACTATTTGAAGTAAACAAAAATAAAGATCAGGAATAGTAATTTGTAATTCCCTTGATGACAAAATAAATTTAATTGCTATCAAATTGATGGCTGGAGAATAAAAACAAAAATGAAAAAGTATATAGAGGAAGCGCTTGAATACCATAGTATGGGGCGAAAAGGAAAAATTGAAGTTGTGGCAACCAAACCCTGCCTCACTTCCCGCGATCTTTCCTTAGCATATACGCCCGGAGTTGCCGAGCCCTGCCTGGCAATAGCGAAGAACAGCGAGGATGTATATAAATATACCGCCAAAGGAAATCTTGTTGCAGTAGTTTCAAACGGAACTGCAGTATTGGGATTAGGTGATATAGGTCCGCTTGCGGGTAAACCCGTAATGGAAGGGAAAGGAATTTTGTTCAAAAGATTTGCTGATATTGATGTATTCGATATCGAAATAAAGAGCAAGGACCCGAAGGAAGTAATCCGTGTCGTGCAGCTTTTAGAACCAACGTTTGGTGGCATTAATCTTGAAGATATTAAAGCCCCTGAATGTTTTGAAATAGAAGAAACTCTCAAACAAACTATGAACATTCCTGTTTTTCATGATGATCAGCATGGCACGGCTATAATTTCCTGTGCTGCATTAATCAATGCTGTTGAAGTTGCAGGAAAAAAATTAGCCGATATAAAAATTGTAGTAAATGGTGCCGGGGCGGCAGCTATTTCCTGCTGCAAGCTTTATGTAAGTGCGGGAGCCAAAATTGAAAATATTATTATGTTTGATTCAAAGGGGTGCGTTTCCAAATCGCGGAAAGATCTGAATAAATACAAAGAAGAATTTGCTTCAGATAAAGAGTATCCTTCTCTTCTTGAAGCAATGCAAGGGGCAGATGTATTTATCGGATTATCAAAAGGGGGAGTTGTCTCAAAACAGATGGTTAAAGGTATGGCAGAAAATCCTGTTGTTTTTGCTATGGCTAATCCCGATCCTGAAATAACTTATGATGATGCAGTTTCAGTCAGGGAAGATATAATTATGGCTACCGGCAGAAGCGATTATCCTAACCAGGTAAATAATGTACTGGGATTCCCGTTCATTTTCCGCGGGGCACTCGATGTAAGAGCAACTGCAATAAATGAAGAAATGAAAATGGCTGCCGTTCAGGCACTTGCATCGCTTGCAAGGAAAAAAGTACCTGAGATTGTAATCAATGCTTACGGAGGAAAAGATTTTGATTTTGGAAAGGAGTATATAATTCCGAAGCCTTTTGATCCGCGGGTGTTGTGGCATGTTGCACCTGCTGTTGCCAAAGCTGCAATTGAAAGCGGGGTAGCAAAATATAAAATCGAGGATTGGAATGCTTATATTGAAGAATTAAAGGAGAGGCTCGGCTTATCAAAAGAAGTAATCAGAGTGGTGATCCATAAAGCCCGGAAGAATCCTAAACGTGTTGTTTATCCTGAAGGCGAGGAAGAAAAAATAATCAGGGCTGCGCACGTTGCCAGGGATGAGAATATTGTAAGACCTGTTTTACTCGGTAATGAAACAAACATTAAAAAGATGATAAGGTCGCTCGGTTATGATCAATCTGAATTTGAAATAAAAGATCCGCTTAAAAATGAGGACGCTGCAGGCTATGCGCTCGAGTTTCACAAACTTCGGCAAAGGAAAGGTATGACGCTTAACAAAGCAAAGAGCCTGATGAAAGAGACAATTTATTACGGATGTATGATGGTTAAATCAGGTGCAGCGGATGCGCTTATAAGCGGGCTTACAACTCATTATCCCGCTACAATAAGACCTGCGCTTGAATGTATCGGTGTAAAAGAAGGGTTGAAAGTTGTATCGGGGCTCTACATTGTTGTTACAAAAAAAGAAGTTTATTTCTTTGCTGATACTACGGTTAATGTTAATCCTAATCCTGAAGAACTTGCACAGATTACAATTTCTGCTGCCGATAGTGTAAAAGAATTTAATGTAGAACCCAAAGTAGCTATGCTCTCGTTCAGTAACTTTGGTAGCGCAAAATATCCCGAATCACTTAAAGTGAAACAGGCTGTTGACATAGTTAAAAAACTCCGCCCCGGTTTAATTGTTGACGGCGAAATGCAGGCAGACACAGCAGTTGTTCCGGATATTATTGAAAAGGATTTTCCTTTCAGCAATTTAAGAGGGGGAGCTAATGTGCTGATATTTCCCGATCTTAATTCAGGTAATATTGCTTATAAACTGATGGCGAGAATCGGGCAGGCAACAGTAATTGGTCCTGTTCTAATGGGAATGCAGAAGCCCGTGCATGTGCTTCAGCGTGGAGCTACAGTTGATGATATTATTAATATGACTGCAATAGCTGTTGTTGAAGCAAATAAAAAACAGGTTGAGATTAAGGAAGTTGTTTAAGGGAGTGAATGCCATTGAGTCATTCTGATTCCGCTTTAGCGGGAGAAGAATCTCACGTTTTATATTTAGTGGAGAAAGGGAGATGCCGGATCAAGTCCGGCATAAACTAATTCAATTCAGCTCTTTCAGCCACTTTTGTGCAGAAGTTCTTGCTGCCTGCAATGTTTCTTCACCAGACCTGAAGCAAAGTTTCCAGAGATAAGATTTCTTTTCATAATCGGGATTAGCAAATACAATTTTGTCGTTTGATCCCGGCTTCAGCCTGGCATTGAAATCAACATCCTGAGAAGATTCTAAGAAAGTGGTAAGCCATTTTCTAACCATTATATTCGGGTTGCTTGCGGGGTACTCTTCTTCCCATTCAGCAACTTCCTGTTTATGAATTTCCATCTGCTGGTTGTAACCATCCATCATCATTTTTTCCATATCGGGACTGAACATCGGGTTATCGGGATTATCGACTTCCTTAAGTTGTTCTTTGTAGGCTTTTATTGTTTCTTCAAATGTTGCTTTCTGGTCGGGCATTTGAATTATCAATTGTTCCATGCTGGCTATACCTTCTTCGATTGATTTCTTATAATTCTCTTTCATCTCGGCTACCGTCTGTGGCTTTTGCGGAGGAATAGGTTTCTTCGTCTCACGGTATTCATTATACTTGTTAATGAATTCCTGTGAAGACGAATATTCTTTTATATATTCTGCAGCAACTGTTACGACCGAAGATCTTTCCCCGTCTGCTATTTTTTTAAGTTCTGCTGTAGCAAGAATATAAAAAGAAGGACCTGAAATATTAGAGAAAATCGTTTGCTCAGCATTATCTTCAGAAATCTTTAGCTGTGCAAGAAGGTTCTTCACTTTCTCATCATAAATACTGTTAACGGTAAAACCAAAAGCCATTAGAATAGCAAACAATAAAATTTTTTTCATGGATGAAAATTCCTTTTAAAATTTAATACCTGCATTAAACATAGCTCAAAAAAGATATGATTGTAAATAGAGCAAGGGACTGACTGATTTTTTTTATTCCCCTCTAAAAAGAGGGGTGACCCGACAAAGTCGGGTCGGGGTGTGTACTTTAGTTATTTTCATCTATCCATTTCTCAATTGTTTTTATAACGCTCTCCATATCCATCTTTACCAATAAATCATCAAACCTTAAAAATCTTATTCCCGGGTTTTCTAATTCCTTCTGTCTTGCTTCATCCTCCTCTTCTTTAGTTGCGTGGCTTATTCCGTCAATCTCTATAGCCAGCATCAATTTGAAACAAAAGAAATCAACAATATAATTATCAACCGGCTTTTGCCTGTGGAAATCATATCCTTTTATTTTCTTCTTCTTAAGTTCATTCCATAAAAGAACTTCGGAAAGAGTGCTGTTATTTCTCAATTCTCTTGCTTTTTGCTTTAGTGCAGGGTTGTAGTATATACGGTTGGAAGATTTCATAGAGGGAAGATAAAAAATAAATTTGTACAAAGGTAGATATACACCCCGTCCCGATAAATCGGGACACCCCTCTTTCAGAGGGGATTTTATAAATATTCCCCATTAAAAAGTGGGAGAAAAACATTATGGGAATGCATGAGAATTGGATGATGATGAATAAGGAAAAAGTGAATTAGATTAAATGATGGTGCAAAAAAAGCCGCTCGCTGAGCGACTTTGTAATTTAGAGATTCACAGGCTTCGATTTCGCTCAGTGTACAATCAATTAAAATTTTTTACACCTCCTTTTTCATTAGTAACTCTCAATCATATCCCTTAACTTGTTTTTAGTTTTTTGATATTACGTTTGATTTCATAGCTCTGTTTTAGTATTAATTAAAGGAAGGAGTTGTGTGATGAATATACATGTCGGTAATCTCTCGCCAGAAACAACAGAAGAGGACCTGATGAAACTCTTCTCCCGGTTCGGAAAAGTTAAAAGTGTTAATATTATTAAATATCCCAGTAACCTCTCAAAAGGTTATGGATTTATTGATATGCCTGCATCAGCTGAAGCGCAGGAAGCTATACAGAAACTAAAATCTTTCGATGTTAAAGGCAAAAGTATTGCCGTTAGCGAAGCCCGTTCGAGGAATTAATTTTTTTTATTGCATTTTTGGAAATAAAAAAGCCCGACAACTGCCGGGCTTTTAATTTTGGTGGGAATAGTTTAAAGCTTTCTCAGCTCTTGGATAGACGATTTAAGCAGCTCGAGTGCATAACGTGTATTATGAGAGCCTTTGCTCAGGTCGTGCTCGATAAAGAGGTAGTTAAAGAGCGCACCGGCTTTAGCTCCCGGGGCAATCTTTAATGGGCTACCGCTGCTTGCATTAATGGAACCACTTTCTGTAATCCATTCCCTGTCAAGAAGCAATTGGTGTAATGTATCCATATATGCTTCTGTAGCAGTGTGTGTTCCCAGCCCACCGCTAAGAGAGGCTGAAGCACCGATATAATCAACCGTGAATCCCGAAGATGTATGGCAGCCGGATACTGTACAGCCGTTTAATAAATAAGAATTTTCGTTATAATTGATATTCATCGTGTGTCCGCCGGCAATACCCGAACCTGCCGTAGCGTCAGCCATATGACAGGCAATGCAGCCTTCCTGTTTAATGACAGAATTGTCTGTATGGTTTGAATTACCGGTGTAGGTATAATCTGCAAACCGGAATCCGCCTGTTCCCATAAGCATCTGGCTTTGAACTCCATAATGCGGGTACCATCTGTTTGATGTAATTGTAATCGTATCAGTTGCCGCCGTTTTTGTCGGATCGGGTAATGGGCTTAAAGTACGTGGTTTATGGCATTGGGCGCAAAGGTTTCCTTTTCCATAATCAAATGTTGCAGTACCGGATCCTGCAACTGTTTCATTCAGAGTTACTGGTTCATTTATGCGAAGTGAAAAATCACCGCGGGAATGGGGCGAATGGCATGCAAAACATCCCGGCGGTGAAGCGTCAACGTGAGTAGTAACTGTCTTTCCACTTGCTGCTTCAATGAAACCTTCTGTCGTATGGCAGCCGCCGCAAGTTGATTGGCTTCTCTCAAAGTCTCCGCCAAAGAAGTGTTTGGAAAGTTCCCACTGATACTTCCTTGCCCATACGTAGTAGGTTGTATCGGTATCGGGGTTATGGCAGTCGCCGCAATTAATACCTTCTTTAAACCCTTCAAGGTTTACAACTGTTGTCTCTCCGGGAGGGCCTGCCGGTCCTTCAGGACCTTTACAGCCTTCTAATATGCCTGCAAGTAACCCTGCTACTGCAAGCATACCGAAGAGAGTTATATTTCTTTTCATAAGTGTCTCCTCTTTATATCAACTATTTGTGAAAGTTTTGTTCATATAGTTGCATGCCTTTTTAATACGCAATATCACTTCCGGATAGGTTTAGTTTTCCATCGATATGTTTTGATGCATCTATAAATTTAAGATTTGCATCCACAACTCCGACATGGCATGCCGAGCATGTCAGAACATCCGGATGTGTTCCACCCTGGGCGGAAGTTTTTGGTAATGCTTTTTCGCTTAAAGTCGCTTTTGTAGGATCGCCGTGACAGGTTCCGCATGCTGCCGTTGTAGGATCATTCCATACGGGTGCGTTATCGGTGTTTCCGTTTTTAAATGTGCCATGGCAATAAGTACTCGAGCAAGATAAACTTTCTGAATTATATTCCGGGTTTGGCTCAAAAAGCGGAAGCTGGGAACTATAGTTTGAAGTTGACGGATTATTAGTTGTAAGGTTTGCCAGGTAATTGTTCATCAGCACTTCTGCTTGAGAGACATCAGTATCAATGTGTCCATCCTGGTAAACGTTCCCCGGAACCGAATGGCATTCTGCACATGAAAGGGTTTTTCCTTTCGAATTCCCTGCTAAATGAACCTGGTGTGCACCTACTCCGCG
>MGZZ01000158.1:9027-12070 GCA_001802795.1 Ignavibacteria bacterium GWC2_36_12
TGAGCAGTTTTCAGGTCCTTTAAAATCATTATGGCAGGTAAAGCAGGAGACCTTTACTAATCCTCCATCGTAGTTGATCCCATGACATTCCTTGCACAGGTTCATATCCCAGTTGTTATTACGTACAAGCTTGCCGTGAAAATCTTCACTCGACGGAGTTAGTATTCCTTCTTTATGAATAGATACCTCTGGCGGTTGATTTATGTCTGTTTCAAGATCGCTGCAACCGGCAAGGTAAAAGCCAATAATTAAAACTGGCAGGTATAAAACGTACTTCCCCGCAAAGCCTGCCTTGTCGGCAGACAGGCGGGATTTTATTTCATTTAACATTTTGTTGTCCGTAATTTTCATACTTAGTTAGCTCCATGGCAATACCCGCAGAAACCAATTCCTGCATATGATGAAGGTGAATTGCTTGTATGACAATTAAAGCAAATTGAACCCTGACTGTCGTGCCAGTCTCCTTGAATATCGCGCATAAATCCTGTTGCATGAGTTTTGGGGTTTGTTCCTTTAATTCCGTCACTATCTAGATGACAGGTTATACAGGTAGGATCGGCGCCCTGAACGTCGTGGCAGGAAACGCAGTTTTCAATATCTCTTTTAGCAAGTATTGCATGCTCACCTCCGCCTGTACCTGCTCCAATTGTGAAGAAGCCGGACTTAAGATGAGATGAAGGAACAATTCCTCCCAATGCAAAATCGCTGTCTTCAGACTGATGACAGCTTGCACAAAATGTCTCAACTTCATGGCAGGACTGACATTCCGAAGTTTTTCCTTTTGCATCAATGCCATGTGTAAACCTGTAATTGAGCTCGTGAACTTTTGTTATTTGTTGTTTGTTTGTTCCATCGCTGAACTGGTTAGGTACATAAGGCTGATAAAAATCTTCGGGTGTGTTTGCTTCCGTAATTATATTAGTAGCTTCGTGACATTCTATACATGAGTTCGTATTATCGTTATGGCACATAATACAGTTCGCATCAAACGCTCTTGCATCAAATTTATGTGTCTGCATAAAAGACACACTCTTATGGGTCTGAGGTAGTAAGCGGGTCGTCGAGATATGACAAGATTCGCAGGCGTTTGATGCAACTATTAAATCGTTGTGACAACTGTAACAATCCTCCATTATTGGATATGGTTGAGCTGCTGTCTCTGCATAATCAACTTCAGTAATTCCTTTATGGCAGGTCTCACAATCCATTTTCTGGTCTACAATATGAAACTTGTGATTGAAAAACAGTTCCGTGTCATTCTGAACCAAGGCTTCATATTTATCTTCATAGTGACAGGTGTTGCATTCCTTATCATCATCAACTTCGTGACAGCTCGAGCAGTTCTCGTGGTTTGGAAGTAATCTGTCCTTTAGTGATGTACTTTCTGCAACAGATGAATGACAGGTTCCGCAGTCAAGCAAATCTGCATGTAAAGAATGTGAGAATTTTATAATCCCGGAATTTTCTTCATCGTTACCGGGTTGATTTCCTACATTGAAAGCAGACAAAAGCAAAATGCCGGCTGCTGCTAATAATGTTGTGAAGTATATGTAAGCTAATTTCATGTTACATAATATTTAAGTTTGTGTTGAACCAGTAATTAATCTTCAAGAAGAAGCGATAATCATTTTTATAAATCTTGTTGTTCATATACTGTCCCTGCAGATCGAAAGAGAGAGTTTTATAAGGACGAATATTAACACCTGCAAGCAGGGTAGCAAGGTTATTTTTTTCTGCATCTTCAGACAGCTTATAGCTCGTATACGAAAGTCCCACTGAAGGTGTAATAAAGCCTTCCATAAAACTATGAGCGGAATAAAGAGAAACAGCATCAAGTTCACCGGCATAACCAAGATTTTTTCTGTAAGTAAGGGTTCCCCATTTTGTACTGAATCCGCTGGTTATTCTCTGGGAGCTTTCGCTTTCATACTTAACATTTGCAAATTTTGCAATAACCGTGTTGCTTTTATCAATTTTGTAATCTCCACCAATCTCGATTTCCTGCGAATTACCGAAATCGAATACAGAGAAGATAGAGTTGTATCTTATTTTAGGTTGCCTGTAGTTATAGTAAACATTTACTCCGAGATTTTCTATTTCTTCATACCTTCCGGAAATCTCGAACTTTGAGGTTTCTTCATAGTTTAAATCATAATCATAGCGCGTATCAACTGACAACGTGTTTTTTAAAGAATATGAAACTTCACCCGAAACAAATTTATACTGGTTCGATTTATTTCTTATAAGAACCTGGATAGGATCAAGATCTTCATCGAGTCTCGTTGCGTTGTATTCCTGTGATTTAAAATTCTTATTCACGTAGTTCACAGCAATTCTGAAATTCTGAAGTGCTGAAGTTGCTAGAGTAGCACCGGCCACATAATCATCCTTAAAGCTGTTGGGATGTTCAAGTTTTTGGTAAGCAGGAACATTGCCCCCATAAAAAGCGGAAAGCTTGTAATCATCTTTTTTCAAATCCAGGTTAACCCCATCGAAAACTCCTCCAACAACAGAATTAAACTGAGGTTGTCTTCCTAACTTTATTGTAGCAACATCAAAGAGGTTTCTTGCTTCGAGGTAGAGATTATAAAATCTTAGTCTGGGATCGTCTTCCAAATTTCTGGAAAGATCGGACTCAAGGTTGAGATAAGTTCTTAAAGAGATATTATCTTTATTAATGTTAAGATTGAGTAGTTGATATGCACGCACGTATGTATCAGAAACGTCAGCAGTATCAAATCTTTCAAACGTATAAATAGATGACGAAATACGACCACTTATGTTTTGAGAAAAAGATAATACGTTTACAGTAAGAAGGAAAACTATTATTTGTAAAAATGATTTCATATTACATCTTTTTTGTTGGAAGGGTGTTGTTTTAACTTTGACTGTTCCAATTACCACTCGCAAAATAGAAATTTATAATAAAAAAGCGAAGAGTCCACCAGGCAATATAACCGGATGAACTCTCCTCTAATATTTACAGCAGTTGTTATCTCGTTTCGTCCTACTCCCAGGTAATAATTTTGGCTATGTCCTGTTG
>MGZZ01000159.1 GCA_001802795.1 Ignavibacteria bacterium GWC2_36_12
ATAAACCGTTTAATCAACAAGATACAAATCAATAACTTTCACTTTCATCAGGAAAGTGTTTGTTTTTTACATCTTCAACATACTTTTTTACTGCACTATTAATTTTTTCCGCTAACTTTGCATAATGCCGGACAAATCTTGGATGAAATTCAAGATTTAAACCGAGCATGTCGGGAGTAACAAGAATCTGTCCATCGCAATGCATGCCGGCTCCAATTCCTATAGCCGGAATTGTGAGTGATTCAGAAATTTTTTTAGCAAGCGAAGCAGGAATTTTTTCAAGTACAATTGCAAAAGCTCCGGCTTCTTCCATTATTTTTGAATCATTTAAAATCTCTTCAGCTTCTTCTTTATTCCTACCTCTTTCCCTGTAACTTCCAAACTGATGAATACTCTGAGGAGTCAAGCCTATATGACCCATAACCGGTATCCCGGCTTGTGTAATTTTTCTTACAGTTTCTGCTACTCTTTCGCCGCCTTCGAGTTTAACTCCACCAGCCGATGTTTCTTTCATTATTCTTCCTGCATTCCGGAATCCTTCATCCACACTTAGCTGATACGACATAAAAGGTAAATCAACAACAACCATGGCTCTGTCTACTGCTTTGGCTACAGCTTTAGTGTGATAAATCATTTCATCCATGGTAACAGGCAAGGTTGTCTCATTTCCCTGGAAGACATTGCTTAGCGAATCGCCAACAAGAATAATATCTATCCCGGCTTCATCTATGAGTTTAGCTGTAATAAAATCATAAGCTGTAAGAGCAGTTATTTTGATGCCTTTCTTTTTGAGAAGCGAAAGAGCTTTTGTAGTAATTCTTTTTATTTCTTTCTCGGTATTCATCTTGTTTTAAGTTTTAAGCAGATAAAATTAAAATCTCTTCATCAAGATTAAGAAAATTAATATTAAAAAACTTTTCGAAACCTTTAATTATGCAGCCGGACATCTTATCATAATCTACTTCATTCTGAAGAATTTTTTTAAGTTCGGTAGTATTTTTCAGCATCCCCGTTTTTGCATCGGAATATTCTTTGCCGGACAAATTAAGATAATCAATAATTTTTGTGTGGTAATCACCGCAAAGTATCGAGCCATGCTGAAGAATAGTTCTTCCGATTTTTCTCTGTGCACTGCCGACTAATTTTTTACCTGAAAAATTAATTTCACTTTTTACTGAAACTGTAAAACAAATTTCAGATAAAGATTCCTTATAAAAATTTCTTAAATCAGGCTGAGCTGATTCGAGCTCAATTCCCGACAATCTTTCATCGTATAAAATCAAACCTTCTCTCAAGGCTTTATTTATTTCACAATAAAGACTTCTTAAAGACATATCTCCGGCTATAGGATAAACAACCGAATATGTTAACTCCTCAGCGTGTAAAATTGCCTTGCCCCCTGTCGGTCTTTTAACAATATCTATTTTGTCTCTCGAAGCTTTATTAACATTAACAGAACTAAACTCCTGGTTAAAGCCCAGTGATATGCAATAAGGATTCCACCTGTAGAGCCTAAAGAATACCTCATCTCCCCTGTTGTTTTTTGCAAGTTGAAGGTCAAAATCCATATTGTACCGACCGGAACCAGCGCCAGTATTTAGAAAGTACCATTTCATCAATCAATCATTCCTATGATTCAACGGGCGCATCCCTGTCAACAACACCCGCCATAAAATCAGCTTCGGCAACAACCTTATCATTTACCATTGCTTTACCTTTCATTAAGAAAATTTTCGTTTTCTTTGAAACAAGTACTATCTCAAGAAACAGCTGATCACCCGGCACAACAGGCTTTCTGAACTTTGCATTATTTATCTGCATAAAGTAAACGAGTTTCTCTTTAAAATCGGGCAATGAATTAAGAATAAGAATTCCACTTGTTTGTGCCATTGCCTCAATGATTAAAACTCCAGGCATAATCGGTTGCCCAGGGAAATGCCCCTGGAAAAAAGGCTCATTTACAGTAACAGATTTAACTCCGACAACACGTTTATCAAGTTCGAGCTCAATTATTTTATCAATCATCAAAAAAGGATAACGGTGAGGTAGAATCCTCTGTATCGCATTAATGTCAAAAACAACTCCTTCTTTTTTTACTGTTTGATATTTCTTAACAAGTTTTTTCTGCTGGTAAAGTTTCCTGATTTGTTTTGCGAATTCTACATTTGCCCTGTGACCCGGACGAGCAGCAAGTATCTGCGCTTTAATAGGAGCGCCAATCAATGCAAGGTCTCCAACCAGATCAAGAAGTTTATGCCTAACGGGTTCATTGCGAAATCTCAAATCTTTGTTGTTGAGAATACCGTTATCACCAATTGTTAATGTTTCTTTTACTCCCAGAGTTTTCTGAATATTTTTTAACTCTGCTTCAGTAGCTTTTTTATCAACAATAACGACTGCATTGTTAATGTCCCCTCCTTTAATTAAACCCTGGCTTGCCAGCTCTTCGATCTCGCTTAAAAAACAAAATGTTCTTGCAGGAGCAAATTCTGAAGCGAATTCCTTTTCAAGATCAAAAAGTCCTGTGTGCTGGCTGCCTAATGCCGGGTTCTGATAATCAACCATCACAGTAACCCTGTAGCTGTCGAGAGGCAACGCAACAATATCAATCTGATTTGCTTCTTCATGATAGATTACTGTCTCATCAATAACGAGATAATCTTTCGGTTCATTCTGCTGAGTAAATTCTGCTTCTTTTAATGCTTCAACATAAGGAACTGCACTTCCATCACCGATCGGTGGTTCAATCCCGTCGAGTTCAATAATGATATTGTCTATTTGCAGACCAACAATAGCAGCAAGAACATGTTCGACAGTATGAACTTTAGCTTCACCTATGCCGAGTGTCGTACCTCTCGAAATATCAACAACATTGTCTGCGTTGGCAGGTATCTCGGGTTTGCCGTTTAAATCAACCCTGATAAAGCGAATTCCATAATTTTCCGGTGCCGGTTTGAAAGTCATAGTACATTCTGTTCCGGTATGCAATCCTATTCCCGATATGGAAACAGGTTTTGAGATAGTTCTTTGTAATTCTAACATTTATTCCCGTTTAAATATTTCAAGGTAAATTTTGATTTTGAAAATAGTAAGATGGGGTATGAAATACAATTAAATGTATAGAAGATGAGTAATCCTTTATATGGATTTATTATTTTTCATTTCTTCTGCCTTTTTTAATAATTCTTCAACTCGTTTTTCTAATTGCATTATTCTATCGGCATAGTTTTGAAGGTTCCGGTAATGCGATTCGAGTTTGAAAGCTGTTTTTATTTCTTTGGCGGGCGAACCAAAATAATTACCCGGCTTTGATATACTTTTGCTAATACCGGCTTGAGGATGTAAAATAACATCATCAGTAATTTCTAAATGCCCCGATACACCTGCTTGCCCAAGTAAATAACAATTCTTACCAATCTTTGAACTCCCTGCAATTCCCGCCTGCCCTGCAACAATAGAGTTCTCACCAATTACAACATTGTGTGCTATTTGTACGAGGTTATCTACCTTTACACCTTTTTTGATTACAGTTGCACCAAGAGATGCACGGTCAACAGAAACATTCGAACCTATTTCAACATCATCTTCAATAATCACTATTCCAATTTGAGGAACTTTATGAAAGATCCTGTTTTCATCGATGTCATATCCAAAACCGTCTGATCCAATTACAGAGTTAGCATGAATAATTACATTCCTACCTATGCGGCTTCCTTCACGGATACTAACGTTCTGATAAATCACCGAGTTGTCCCCCACTTCAACATCTTCCAGTAAAACAGCATTATGAAAAATTTTTACGTTCGAGCCAATCCTGCAACCTTCAGATATTACAACATTTTTCCCAATAGCAGAATTCCTGCCTACAATTGCAGCAGGATGAATTGATGCAGTGGAATCGATACCGGAAAGTTTATAATCAGGTTTGAAATAATGTTGTAAAAGTTTAGCGAAAGCTTTGTTGGGACTTTCAACTTCTATATAAGTAATATTGTCTCTCGTTTTAGGGAAATCATGCTTTACGAGAATAGCAGACGCTTTTGTAGAAGGAAAAAATTTTTTGTAAGAATCGAGATAAAGAAACGTAAGTTCGCCAGATTTTGCTTCCTCTATTTTTGCAAAGCTACTAATGGCAATATTTTTATCACCGACAATATTACCATTTACAACCTCAGCTGCTTCTTCCAGCTTAATCTTCATTAAATTTATTCTAACTTTAATTTCTCAAGAACTTTTGCGGTCAGGTCGTATTCTTCTTTTGCATATAAAAGCATAACATCGCCACTCCGGTCCAAAACAAAATCAAGCTCTTCTTCCTCGGCTACTTCCTTGATTGCATTAAAAACCCTGTTTTGAACGGGATGCATTAATTCATCCTGCTTTTGAAAAAGTTCACCGTTAGTACCAAACTTTTTCTCCCTGTACTCGCTTATTTGTTTCTCAAGCTTAACTAATTCTGCCTCCGTTTCCGCTCTTGTCTGGTCAGTCATTATCAGTTTTCTTTTTTCATAATCATCGTATTTATTTTTCCAGTCTCCCTCAAGTTTATTCAACTCACCCTGCCATTCCTGTATCAATGCATCAAGTTTTTGTCTTGCATCCTGGGCATCGGGCAGGTTATCCATAATCGTATCCGAATCAACATACCCTATCTTAAGCTGAGCAAATGATAAGGCAGGCAGAAAAGCTATTAATGAAAAAACAAAAAATATTTTCTTCATAAATACTCCGTTTAACAAATAACTAAAAAGAGTATAGATTATTCTTAATTACCTCTTTTTAATTTATCAAGTACCTGGTAAGTTATGTCAAAAGATGAATCGGCGTAAAGCAGAACAATATCTCCGCTTTTATCAAAAACAAATTGCATTCCTTCCGATTTGGCAACCTGTTCAATTGCAGTATAAATCTTTTTCTTTACAGGATTAAAAATTTCTTCCTGCTTCTGGTATATTTCACCGTTCTGCCCGAACTTTTGTCTTCTGAAATCGATTATAGTTTGCTCCTGCGCAATAAGATCTTTCTGCACCTCAAGTTTTTTCTCATCGGTCATAGTATTAGCCTGCTTTTGATAATCGGCTAATCCCTGCTGGTATGAAACAGTCATACTGTCAACCTGGGCACTCCATTTATTGGTTATAGCATCAAGATCTCCCTGTGCTTTAATGGCTTCGGCGAACTGAGAAAGAATTATCTGCGAATCTACATAACCAAGTTTTTGCGGCGATTGTGCAAACAAATTAGTTGTTATAACTGTTACTGCAAATATGAAAAGAAATTTCCTCACAATATTTTCCTTTATGTTTGTTGTTGAATTAAAAACCACGTCCAAATTGAAAATGGAAGAGCCATTCCGGCTCTTTATCGTCGGTTAATTTTCTGTCAAAACCGTAGCCAAGATCAAATCCAATTAATCCCAAAGGATTAATTAATAGTCTTGCGCCAAAACCAACCGACCTTCTAAGTTCGAAAATATCTGTTTTCTTTAAACTTTCAAAAACATTTCCTGCTTCGGCAAATGCAAGAAGATAAATCGGGATAGGATCAAGCGTAACAGCAAAACGAAGTTCAGTTGTATAACGGGACATTACCCTTCCGCCAATTACATTTCCCTGAGAATCACGAGGACCAACAGTTCTGTCATCATAACCTCTTAACGGGGTTGTCGCAATAACTAAACCATTGCCTCCCATAAAAAAATATTCAAATGGATTTATCGGAGTACCTTCTTCAAATTCATTTAAATATCCCATATCTGCAATTGCATATAAAGCTACACTGCTTGAATTAAACAACCTTTTATACCATTCGGCTCTAAAACTTAATTTATAGTAATTAACCTCGCCTGGTAAAACAGGTCCTCCCGACATTTCCGCATCAAAAGAATAAGAAGAGCCTTGCGATGGGAAAATCGGGTTATCAATATTCTTTCTACTTATAGTTGTTCCCAATGTAAACTGATTAAATTTTCCTTCCTGGTAAAAACCTTGTCCTTCAATAACATTATTATACTGATATTTAAAAAATCCCTGTAAATAAAAGAAATCATCAGGCCATTTTAACCTGCGCCCTGTTCTTAATGTTCCGCCGGATTGACGTAAATCATAAATATATTGTTGCCTTGTATCAAAAACTTCGAATCCAACAAGAGTAGGCGTATCGAATAACCACGGTTCTGTAAAACCAAGAGTAAAGGTTCTATACAAACTTCCAACGCCAAACTGCCAGTTGAAACTTAGAACCTGCCCACCGCCAAGGGAAAAAGGTTCTGCAATGGAAAAATTAGTAAGCGTTACACCAACTGCACCGCTAAAGCCGAAGCTTCCGCTATACCCCACAGAAGCATTTAAATAATCACTCGATTTTTCTTCCACGTTAAATGTAATATCTACTGTACTGTCATTAGGAAGAGTATAATCCAACCCTTGTGGTCCATACAGTTTTTCCACGTTAAAATATTGAAGATTAGCCAATTGCTGAATGCTTCTGAACAGCAGTGCACGGTTAAAATAATCACCGGGCACATTGTAAAGTTCACGGCGTATTACTTTATCTTTTGTTTTAGTGTTGCCTGTTATATTAACCTTCCCTATCCTGAACTGGTTTCTTTCTTCAAGTCTAATAACTAAATCTATTGAATCGGATGCGACTTTTATTTCTGAAGCTTGTGAGCTGAATGTTAAATATCCGTTATCCTGGTAAAGAGCATTTACATCTGTTTGCGCTTCATTTCCACGAAGGTTCTTTTCGAACTTATCATAATCAAAAATATCCCCTTTGGCAAAATCAAGACTCTGGGTTAAAACCTCGTCGGGATAAATTGTATTACCCTGCCATGTAATATTTCTTATTTTATATTGAGGTCCCTCATGTATGTTCATTACGATCTTTAAATCTTTATTATCATTATAGTATGTAAGAGAATCCGATATTATTTCTGCATCGCGGTAACCGTTTTTCAGGTAGAATTTTTTAATCAGTTCTTTATCTTTTTCAAAGCCTTCACGTTTAAAATTAGAACTACTCCAGAATTTCCACCATCTGGCTTCGGAAATTTCATCCATCTCACCTCTTAAATCGCCATCATCAAAATCCTCGTTGCCAACAAATTGAATTTCTCTCACAACCACTTCATCATTTTCTACTATTTTAAGCTTTAACAAAATGCGGTCCTTTATCCTGTCTATAAGGTTCCGATAAATTATATCATCGTCTTCATACAAAACGGTATATTCATCAGAAAAATCTTTTTTATTTCTCCAGGTTATTTCAATTCCATCTTCAGTAGTATCAGCCCTGAAAAAATCATAATACTTATCCGTAATTTCAGCATTAAGATAGCCTTCTTCCTCATAAAGCTTTAATACTTTTTGCTTAAGATTGGCAACTTCCTGGGGCTTTAAAATTGTTCCCCTTGTAAAATTTATTTTAGCTTCAATATCATCAGTATCTATCTCATCGTTTCCTTCGATAACGGTTCTTTCTATCCTGGAATATTCCTCAACTTTTATTAAGAGGAAAACACCATCGCCTATTTCCTTATCAATAATAATCTGGACATCTGAGAAAATATTCAGAGACCACAAATTATGAATTGCGTTAAGCGTTTTATCTCCGGGTATCTGGACTTCGTCTCCAACTTTAATTCCGCTGCTCGAAATTATTGTAGTTGCATCAGCAGATTTATTTCCCTCAACTGTAACTCCAAGCACTTTATAACTTTTAATTTGCGGATATGCAGTTGAAATGAAAAACAAAAAAACGGGAAGTAATATTATTTTAAGCAATCTCTTTTGGGAGGTCGGAAACATTCTTTAAGCCTTTACCATTCTTTTTAATTTGTTCACTGATTTTACCAAACCTTCTTTCCCTCCGTTGAAAATCTTTAATGGCATCGTAAAGATGTTTTCGTGAAAAGTCGGGCCAATAAACATCCGTAATAAAAAACTCTGTGTATGCTATCTGCCATAATAAAAAATTACTCACTCTGAATTCGCCGCTCGTTCTTATAAGGAGATCGGGGTCAGGAATATTTTTAGTAGTTAAGAAATCGGAAACGTGCCGTTCTGTAATTTCATCTATGCTTAATTTACCTTCCTGAACCAGGCGTCCGATACTTTTTATCGCTTCAAGAAGCTCCCACCTTCCGCTGTAACTGAGTGCAAGGTTAAGAGTCATTCTTTTATTGTTCTTCGTCCTTTCTATATCATCATAAAGTCTTTTTTGAACCACCAAAGGAAAGGCTTTCACGTCTCCAATAGTATCGAGCTTAATATCGTTTTTATCTAATTCGTCTGTTCTGTCTTTCAAACTTTTTAGAAGCAATCTCATCAGGGTAGATACTTCATCCTTTGGTCTTTTCCAATTCTCGGTTGAGAAAGTGTAAAGTGTAAGGAATTTAACACCAAGTTGGGCACATGCTTCTACAATATCTCTGACTGTTTCAACTCCTCTTTTGTGCCCTGCTACACGCGGAAGCCCTCGCCTTCTTGCCCACCTGCCGTTGCCGTCCATAATAATGGCAATGTGTTTCGGTATTTCACCCGAGTTTTTTAACTCATCCTGTAATTTTTCATCGGATTGCGACTCTGTCTTACGCAAGTTCTTTCCCGTATTGATTAATCGAGTAAAATTAACCTTAAGAGCAAATAATGTCAAGAAAAGCCTTTAATAAGGCTTTCCCCTTTTTCTTCATAAGGAAAATTATAAATGAACTGCGGTTGAGTAAAGGTAAAAATATTTGAGGGGAATTATGCGAAGATAGACTTGTTTGTTTCCTTCTTTCTTCTCTTAACCGTGGTAGAAGGAACTTCAGTTTCAGGAATAGATACAAATTTAATATTCTTCCTGATATCATCTCCGAGCACTTCAACAAGCTGCTTTACTTTTCTTAAATGACTGGAAGGCACACCAAGAAAAAGTGTAACATTGTTGTTTGTGAACTTTGTATGCCTGGTTGCAAGAAAAGATATCTTCTCAAGCAATTTGGGATTATTCATTTCATCAACAGATAATGTAACACCGATTGCATAATCTTTCTTTTGACGGGATACAATATCAATATCGAATTCACCGACTTTCTCCGGCTCTGGCAAGTAAGTGCCGAATTTTCTTTTTAAAGTTAAGTAACCATATTTCCATAACTGGTCAACTAACAAATCCACTCTTTTTCTTTTTACCAGATCTAACATTTCATACCTCGCTTTAATTTACTAAACCGCTGATGTGAATAAGCGGTGAAAATCTTGCCCCGTTAAGCACGCGTATATTGGCTATCCGGTTAAACTCAAACTTTCTTACTTCACTGGAATTAAACGGTCTGCCATAAATAACTTTTCCTGTTTTTTCAGTTGTTATAAAATAAGGTTCAAGCACCACTTCTGATAAACCATATATAAACCTGATTTTATTTCTTTTCATAATTGCATTTGAAAAAATGTCCGTTTTCATAATGACTCCGTTGATTAATTAAAATACCTAACGATTCCTTTTACTCTGCCAACGAGAGAAAAGTTCTCTTTGTTTGTAACATCTATTGGATTATAGTTATCATTTTCCGGTAACAATCTTACCGTATCGTTTTTCCGTTCGAAAGTTTTAACAGTTGCTTCGTCATCAATAAGTGCAACGACAATATCACCTGTCTTAGCTTCCTTTTGCGGCTCAACAATCACAAAGTCTCCATCGAATATTCCTGCTTTAATCATGCTGTCACCTTTTACCTTAAGAGCAAAACATTTGCCACTTTTGCTTGTAAGCGTTGCATCAATTACGAGCGAGCCTTCAATATTCTCTTCAGCTAAGATTGGAGTACCTGCCGCAACCCGCCCGATCACCGGAATTCTATTGAAAATATCGTTGCTTTCAAAAACAGTTTGGCTCACCGGTTCATTACCCGGAAGAGTTGAAATTCCCCTGCTTGCGTTGCTCTCAATATGCAGGTACCCCTTCTTAACTAAAGCATCTAAATGCTTTTTTACCCCAAATGTTGAAGACATCCCGAACTGCCTGGCAATCTCTCTTATCGTAGGAGGATAGCCGTTAATCTCCCTATAAGAGTTTATAAACTTTAAGATTTCTTGCTGTCTGTCTGTTATTTGATTCATATAGTGCTCATTTGTTCACCACAAATATAGTGAACAGATGTGCACCTTGTCAAGAGGTAATTAAAAAAAATTTAAGTTAATTTTGTGTTACCCAACTGAAGTATTTTCGGGGTTGGTCTAAATGCATTATTAAATACAAAGGTCAAAAAATGAGCATTAAATTTTCCAAATATGATAAATGGAATATTGTATTAAAAATATTTCAGATCTTAGCTCTTTTATTTACTGGTGGATATATTGTTTATACTTTGAATAGTAATCAACAAAAACTTCAGACACTCCAAATTTTCAATGATAAATTAATGGGTGATAGAATTAAAAGAGAAACAATGATAAAAGTAATAAAGCAACTGGAAAATACTGAGTTGGAAGACTCACTTATAGAAATATCCAATCAAGCGGCTTTAGAAATGTCAAGATATGATATATGGAATGATGATCCGAGAGTCAGAGAAGATGCTATTAAACAATATGCTAGTTTATATAAGAAATATCCACTGGATGTTTTGGATGCATTAATGCCAAGAGGTTATCATCTGAAATATGGAAATCCCATAATAAGTATAGCAAAGTTTTTTTATTATTTAGAAATATACTCGGATAGCTTATGGTATGGGACAAAGCTTGATTTAAAAAGATTTATGACAATAAAGACATCAGAATTTTATAGAGACACAATTAACTATCCACATTTACATAGATTTATGGATACTTGCGAAAAAAATTTTAGAGAAATAGATATTGTTTATCCTAAACAATTTGTTAATTTACATGAAAACCAAATTCAAGATAAAATGATGGATGATTAAAAATATCTACGTCTTGTTTTATAAAAATTTTGGAGTACAAAAGATTAAAACGAGTAATTACTATCCAACATCCAAAAAAGTTTTCTTCCGATCATATAATTATCCATAATGCCGCTAAACTCTTTTTCGCCGGGACCTTTTGCAAAGATTGGAACCATATCCGCAGTGTGATGTTTTGTAGAAAAGTCCAGTTTAAGATCGCTTCCATCTAAGTTTCCATCGATGATACTCATTCCACCCGTTTCGTGATCTGCAGTTACTATGACAAGAGTTTCTTTGTTCTTTTCTCCAAAATCTAATGCAGCATTTATAGCCGTATTAAAATCTGCCATCTCCGATAAAAGATAAGCCTGGTCATTCTGGTGCCCAGCCCAGTCAACCTGTGAGCCTTCGATCATCAGGATAAATCCATTCGGCTGCTTGCTTAAATAATCGAGAGCAATTTTGGTGAGATCACTTAAAGTATAATTCCTCTCTGTTGCTTTCGGCAATCTTTCTTTGTCGAACAAAGCGTAAAATTTTTTGCCCGGTTTGCTGTTTTTTAATTTCTCATAGCTGCTGTAATAATCATATCCATTGCTTTTCACTTTAGAAATAAGATTTACTCCGTCATCTCTGCCGCCACCAACAGACTTTGGAGTAAAAAACTTTATGCCTCCACCAATAAAAAGATCGGTCTTTCTTTCAGTTTCCTGCTCGGCAATGTCGAATTCATCATTCCTGTTTTTTACATGTGCAACAAAAGCGGCAGGAGTTGCATGCGTTATCGAGCTGGTAACAACAATACCGCTTGCTTTGTTAAGCTTTTCAGCCAGCTCAAAAATTGTCGTCAGGGGTTTATCGGACCAGGGGTCTTCAGATATTGTCCTATTGTTTGTTCTGTAGCCTGTAGCAATTGCAGTTGCCCC
>MGZZ01000160.1 GCA_001802795.1 Ignavibacteria bacterium GWC2_36_12
ATTGGGTCCGGACCCGCCGGGCTCGCAGCCGCACAGCAGTTGGCGAGATTCGGTCATTCAGTTACTGTATATGAAAAGAATGATAAGATAGGCGGGCTACTTAGATACGGGATACCTGATTTTAAACTTGAAAAGCATTATATTGACAGGCGCCTTGAGCAAATGAAGGCGGAAGGTGTCAATTTTTTAACAAGCTGCAATGTCGGAGTTGATATCTCTATTAAAGAATTGTTAGACCAGTATGATTCGATAATTCTCGCGGGCGGTTGTGAACACCCAAGTGATATCTCTATTCCCGGCAGAAATCTAAAAGGAATTCACTTCGCAATGGAATACCTGCCTCAGCAGAACCGCGTTAATGCAGGAGAATCCTTGCAAAACCAAATTTCGGCAAAAAACAAAAACGTTATCATAATTGGCGGTGGTGATACAGGTTCTGATTGTGTTGGAACCGCAAACCGTCAGGGAGCGTTATCAATAACTCAACTTGAATTACTTCCTCAGCCTCCTGCAAAAAGATCGGAATCTACCCCATGGCCTTACTGGGCTTTGATGCTTAGAACTTCCAGCAGCCACGAGGAAGGCGTAGTAAGAAAATGGAGTATCAATACAAAAGAATTTAAAGGAAACGATAAAGGAGAAGTAACTGCTTTACATTGCATTAAAGTTAAAATGGAGAATGGAAAAATAGTCGATATTCCAACTTCAGATTTTGAGCTTCCGGCTGACCTGGTTTTAATTGCAGCAGGTTTTGTTCATCCGGTTAAAAACGGTTTGATCTCTGAACTTGTTGAATCGGGAATGGAACTGGATGCAAGAGGAAATGTAAATGCAAAATTCGGAGATGAAGAAGATACATTCAAAACTAATCTTGATAAAGTTTATACCTGCGGAGATATGAGAAGAGGACAATCGCTTGTTGTGTGGGCAATTTCCGAAGGAAGAAAGTGTGCTGCTTCCGTTCATAAAGCTCTTATGGCTGAAAAATACGAGGAGGCTGCAGCTTAATAGTTTTTATTTGTGGTTTTTTCGAGAGAGGGTTAAATCATAAATTATTTAATTACATACGGAGACCTTACACTGTTTACGCGGCAAATGGTAACCATAATTAAATTGTTTATCTACCCTCTGATACTGGTTACTTTGTTATTACTCTTGCTCATGTGAGCTATACTAAGCTTCTTCTCCTTAGTGTATCTAATCCCAGAGCCAACTGCCGGAATCGAATCCGCTTTTTGCAGGCAAGTTGGCGACCTGCGCATTACAAACGAGGTGCTTTTCTACCTGATACTTCATCACTTTATGAATAATATTTTTTTATTACTCTATTGACTTTTTACTTACTTGTCCGGCTCCACCAAAGGTGGATAAATTTTGACGGATTAAAGAGGTTAGGCAATTTATTTTAAGAAACATTTTTTGCTAAATATTTTAATTCTTCTAATCCAAATTCATTAAAGTCTTTTTGAGAGCGATATGAATCAAGTCTTCTATATCTTCTCCCATCTGTCTCTTCGAATATATAATCTCCAACTAATTTTCTGCTTCCAAATTCTTTTCTAATTTCATAACCTTTTTTGTTAGAAGATATTTCTAACGTGGGCAGGGACGGAAGCGTGTGGGGAATATTTCTGTTCAAGAATCTCATCAATTAATTCCCGAAACTAAATATTGCTTCATCAAGGGTATTATATAAGTTAAAAATCCTATCCAGTCCAGTGATAGTAAAGAATTGAAATGAATCGCTTTTGGGTATAACCACTTTCAATTTACCATCACTCGTTCTTAGCCTTTTCAATAATACTACCAAAGCTCCTATTATAGATGAATCTATATAAGAGCATTTGCTGAAATCAACTATAATTTTATTATAACCTGCACTAGAATCGTTTAACAACCTTTCCTTAAATGTAACAGCCTCTTTTAGAGTAGCTTTATCCAGATTTACTTTTTCAATTAATATTTCCCCCACAAATTCTCTTGAGAAGTCTTCACTCACTTTATTCTCCACCTAAGACAAAACAAATACTTTTTTATCGCAGTAATCTATTTAAAATTAATTACTTACAAGTGCAAGAAAAATCTTTCGGTTTGACATTGAAATATTGATGAATAAGTTGTAGAAAAAATTCAGAATGGCGAAATGAATCTAAAATTTGAAATAACTGAAATAAGCTCAGCGAGTTTTGATGGGTTCCGTCACTTTGAATTTCTTACCGGGCTTTTTTCATTTATGTTCTTTAAGTAGTGCTAAAAGTGTTCAGTAAACTGTTCAGTGAAAATTGAAGAGTTCGAAAAACTGAAAGGTAAAAACTTTATTTCCAGAGCCAACTGCCGGAATCGAACCTGCCTGTGGCGAGGTAAACCGGCGACCTGCTCATTACGAATGAGCTGCTTTTCTACCTCATACCTCATCTCTTTATGAATAATATTTTTTTATTTCTTTGTTGACTTTTTACTTACTTGTCCGGCTCCACCAAAGGTGGATAAATTTTGACGGATTAAAGATGTTATACACACTATAAGATAATGCCACTACTATATTCCAATATATCTTCATATTGAATTTCGTCTTCTCTTAAATCTTCCTCTTTGTAAACAGAAATATCACTGTATTCATCTATATAATTAGGATTAGATGACAAAATTATTTCACCACTTTTGTCAAAATCTCGTGAAATAAAATTCCATTTAATAGGAATTTCAGAATTTTCATACTTCGCTAGAATAGTTAGTACGAAAGATTTCAAATCTTTCTGAACGATTAAAGCATCTTGTTTATTTGGGCGATATACTACATAATTGTCAGTTACATTCACAGGATGATTTATTCTGAAGAATTTTGGGACATCATTATTAAGGCCCCTATAATTTTCTTCGAATTCGAGAGTTAATTTGAAATCTTCAAGTACTTTTGCTCCATTGTTATACATAATAATTTCAAAATTCTCCCAACTTTTATTTACTGTTCCCATATGAGGTAAGATGGATAATTAATTATGAAGATAAGCTTGATTAGATAACATACGTGATAATCCGAAATCTGGAGCTAACTTATATCTTTTAATAGATCTTTTAAATTTGGGTTGGATAGTAAATTCTTTCTTAGCATTCTGAAATAGAATTTCGACATCATATTTTTCTCTAAATTTTGATTCAGTAACATACCACTTGAATGTATCACTATTTTCATTTATCAAGTCAACAATATCTTCCCAACAGTATAGCTCTATTGAAAACAAGGACTTGTCAAGAAATTCAATATTTTTGGTTCGTACATATTCTTCAATTTTAGAATCTTTAGGAGATGTTGTAGCTATTAGCAAGCATTTAAGTTTTGGCTTAAAATTTATAGCTTCTTTTAAAGTTGTGTCGATATCATTAACTGTTAGTTTAGAATCAAGATTTTCATCTTTACATTTACATTGTATGCCAAAATAGCTCTGTTCCCCCTTCGGTATGGCATAAATATCAACGCCATTTTGTTTTTGCCCACTTCGTCCGTTCTTTTTTATATTATTTGGACATTCCCATATTCACCAAAGAGTTTTTTACAAAGCAACTCAAAGACTTGCCAATTACTAGGTTTTCTTAAATTTTTTTCCATTCTTCAAGTGTATATAATGGCGTTGCCACTAACCGGCTGCCCATAACAGCAATGCCAATTTTGTTAAATAAATTTTATGTTTAGAAAAAATTTTCATAGCAAAACTACCTTGTACGAAAATGCTGTCGCCTTTAGCCACTTGTTATATGGCTTTTGGAATATTTTATAATTTTTACCTATAACTGTGTTTCTTTTATTTCTTCTTCTCCATTTTTATTCTTCCACTTACAAATAGAATTAAACACTGTCCCGGTTGTGGTATCTACTGCCCATAACAATTCCACACTATCTCCAGGGTCTAATTTTTTTAAGGGGAATTTGCTTTTATAATCAACGAGTGGAGAACCTTTACCTTTATCCGAAATTATTTCAAGTCTTACATCATAAGCGGATGCAAGACCAACATTTTGTATTTTTAATTTGTCACTTTTAAAGTTATGCATCACACTCAATTTTATATCTGCTTTTTGTTTCTTAATCTCATCTTCTTCAATTATTTGTAATTGTTTCTCTGCTAGTTTGGTTTGCTTTAAATCCAATTCATACTGTTTGCGAGCAATTCTATGATTTTGGATTAAAGTATAAATAGACAAAAGAATTGCTGAAACAGATATTAGCAATGTTAAAAATTCATATTGTGTCACAATTTCACCTTTGTAAACTGGCAATGATTCCAATTAAAATTATAACAACGATAATAACAACAATTATAATACAACCAACGTTTAGTGTTTGCAAAAAGCATCCTTCTTTTGCTACTACTTTTGTTTCTGGCAGTTGTATCTTAGGTCTTAAAGTATCATCTAAATATTCCCCGCAATGTTTACACTTTTTTGCATCAATTAAAATTTCTTCAGAACAATAAGGACATTTTTTCGTCTCAGCCATATTTATTCCCTAATTTTTGTTTAGCCATAAAACTATTACTTATACCGAATTACCTTTAAGTAATTCGGATGATATTTCAGAATTATTATTCTTGTATTCGCTGGTAGGAAATCCCATTTCGTATCTCCCTATTTTTCCTGCCCTCTTAAAAAATCTTTTCCCATTTCCAGAGCCAACTGCCGGAATCGAACCTGCCTGTGGCGAGGTAAACCGGCGACCTGCTTTCGCAGAACTGGTGACCGGAGTTGAACCACGCCTATGGCGCGGTAAACCGGTGACCTCTAAACTTTAAGTTGAGCCAGCTGACGGATTCGAACCGACGACCTGCTCATTACGAATGAGCTGCTCTACCAGCTGAGCTAAGCTGGCTTTCATAATCCAAAACTTATCTTAACTTCTTTTTATGCCTGTTTTTTCTGAGTCTTTTTTTTCTTTTGTGTGTCGACATTTTATGTCGTTTACGCTTTTTTCCGCAGGGCATTATTACTCCGTTTATTTATTAATGTGAATTTAACAATTCCTGTGCACGTTTACCTATCTCCGAGTTAGGATTAAGATCAACGGCTTTCCGCAGCCACTCCTTGGATTTTTCTACATTACTTGCTGCAAGATTTACAATTCCTAAATTTAAATGTGCAATCTGGTGGTCCGGCTTATATTCAAGAGCTTTTGTCATTTCTTTAATTGCTTCATCATAACGCCTAAGGCTATAATAGCAAACGCCCATATCGACTCTTGCATCGGCATCGTCAGGCACGAACTCCAGGTATTTTTGATAATCCCCGATAGCTTTATCAAACATACCTGAATCATTCCTGAGATGGGCAAGCTCGAGTAAGCTTTCTTTATTACCAGGGTTATTTTTTACTTTTTCCTCGAGTTCATTTATTCTTTGCAATGCCGAAAGATCCACACCTGAACTTTGATCCTGAGTTACATTTGTGCTTACGTTCGATGAAACAGGTTTATCAAAAACACCTGCAACAAATAGAATCAGAAAACCGCCGCCAATTACTGCCGCCGCTATTCCTAAAATTCTTTTCGAATCAATTTCTTTTACAACTTTAGCTGTAGCTTTTTCTTCCTTTAATGTTTTTTCTTTCACAACTTTTAGCTGTGAACGTTTTTTCTCCGGGTAAGATTTAGCCGGTATTTCCTTTGTAATTATTTTTGCAACTTCGCTGCTTAATTTGATTCCGCAACTTTCACAAACTTCGGTGCCGGCGGGGTTTTCTCCTCCACAGTTATCACAAATTACAACTTCTGTTTCCGTGGAACTTACGCCGGGGCTGTGTTTTATTTCCCCTATATTTTGAAGATTGAATCCGCAGGAGGGACAAAAATTAAACTCGCCTTTTAACTCATCGCCACAATTAGGACAATACGCCATTATCTCTTTAGCCTTAACTCCCTTTCATTCCTTTATCAACCATTTCTTTGAATTCCTTTGAAAACTTAAAAGAGGGTACAAAGTGTTCCGGCACAAAAACCTGCTCACCGGTTTTGGGATTTCTTGCCTGTCTTGCATTTTTCTTTTTTACTTTATAGCTGCCAAAGCCTCTTATCTCAATTCCCTTTCCTTCTTTCAAGGCTTCAATTACGGTTTTGAAAAAGCCCTCGATAATAGCTTCAGTCTCAAGTTTTGTTAATCCGGTTCCCGATGCAACTTTATCAACGATATCTGCCTTGGTCATATTTCACCTTTATTTAAATTAAAAGTTTATAACTCCTTAAGATTCAAGGGCTTAAATTATCAAAGATTAACTGTAAAATCAATTCGGAATATTTCGGATAATCTCTGTTTTTACTTCAAACTGGGGAGATCAATATTAATTATTACTTAAAAATAAACCTCAGACCGAGAGAAAAACTATACGACCTTGTAAGCCCGTCGATGTTTACTTCTCTTTTTAGGAAAGGAACCGCAGCTTCTGCAAGAATTGAATAGCGTTCGTTTACCGGATACTGTAATTGTGCCAGCAGATTTAGCTGGAGCTGATCGCTTTTATCAACTTCAATAAAATTTTCGCCACCTGAACTGAGATCCTGTATACTCGATTTTGAAAGACGTTTAATTAGCAGCAATTGAGGAGTCACAATAAAATCGTCAAAAGAAAAAATATATGAGGTTCTTACAAGAAGATCATCGCCGCGTTTCAATTTTACTCCCTCTTTATCGTTTCTTCCTCCCGCCAATTGATAACCAGCACCGACACTAAATTCATTATAATTATAATCGATTGTAAAAATCAGATCGTTGGAACCGAGACCCGGCTGATAAATTTGTGGAAGATTCGGATTTTTATTCTCATCTCCGGTTGCAAGCTTTAAACCGAGAGAAGCATTTAATGATGAAACTTCATCGGAAAATAATTCCTGGCTCCAGCTTAATATCAAATCTCCTAAACCATTTACTTTCCCACCAGGACCCGACAGAAAATTATAAGGAATCAGCAAAGCAAGCTTGCTTCCTGAGAAAAGATCATATTGCGGATTCAACTGGAAAGAATGAAATGTAACATTATCATCTTTATCACTATAACCGTTTTTGTATGAAAATGAAAAACTAAAATCACTCTCCTCTCCATCATTCAATAAATGACCGACCTGGCATACGCCGGCATCAGAGCATTGACCAAAAACCGTAACAGATAGTACAGGTAAAAGTAATATTGTGAATAGACAAATTTTAATAATGGCTTCCATTCTTTATGCTTTCTCTAAAGTTTATTTTTTATTCTATTTAAAAAGATAAAAGACCTTGAATAATTACATTTCTTTGCACAAAAAAGTCTAACGGAATTATAACATTTCACGGTATTTTTGTTGGAAAAGCCCCTTCGTTAAAAGGAAGGGGCTGGAAAGATTTATTTGAATTGAGTATTCAAAATCAGCTTTTTCGAATCGTAAGGTGCCGGATCGCCACCCAGATATTTATTAAACCATTCGAGATGAGCATTGTAATACAACGGCATCGATTTAACCGCATCCGGCCAATGACCATCATTCTTAAAAATAATTAAACGTGAATCTATACCGAGTGTTTGTAAAGTTGTAAAGTATTGAATGCTTTGTGTATAAGAAACCCTGTAATCTTTTTCTCCTGTTATAATTAGTGTAGGAGTGGAAAAGTTTTTGACAAAATTGGAAGGAGAAAATTTCTGATAATTATCTGAATTCCATGGCTGACCTTTTAAATCCCAATTAGGAAACCACAATTCTTCCGTTGAACCCCACTTAGATTCCAGATCAAAAACTCCCATCATAGAAGCAAGACATTTAAATCTCTTAGTATGCCCCTGCAGCCAGTTCATCATATAGCCACCATACGACCAGCCCATAGAACCGATCCTGTCTTTATCTACATAAGGCAACTGCTCCAAAGCATCAGTAACCTTCATTACATCTTCATAAACTTTGCCTCCCCAATCTCCCGAAATTTCCGCCGTGTATTCCTGTCCATATCCAGTAGAGCCGTGAGGATTTGGAAATGCAACAACGTAACCGCAACCGGGATAAACCTGCCAATCCCCTCTGAAAGAATCCATCCATTGCGACTGGGGTCCTCCGTGAACATTGAGAATCAAAGGATATTTTTTACCTGCATCAAAGTTATGAGGCTTTACTATAAACACATGAACTTTCTTTCCATTTGCGCCTTCGACCCACATTTGCTCAGCAGGTCTAACATCAACTTCATCAAGCAGTTTCTGGTTAAAAGAAGTCATTTGCTGAATAAAATTATCTGAGCTGCTAACCCTGTAAATTTCTCCCGGTTTCTGTACTGCTCTTGCCACATAATAAATCTGGCTTTGACCGGGTGCAACATCAAACTGGAAAACAGCTTGCTTGCCGCTAAGCGGCGTTATCTTTAACGAAAGTACATCAATACTGTATAATGGAGAATATCCTTCAACATCAGCAGTAAAATAAAGTGTTTCCGAATCTTCTCCCCACTTGAAATCATTAATTGTATAATCAAAATCTTCCGTTAAAACAGTAATATTCTTTGTTGACCTGTTGTAAACTGCAAGCCTGTACCTGTCGGCTTCATAATCAGCTATAGTTTGCATTTTAAAAGCGATAAAGAATCCGTTTGGTGAATAAAGAGGATAACCATCCCAGGCTTTATTTTCTTTCGTAAGATTAACTGTCTTACCTGTAGCCAAATTCAAAACCAAAAGATCGGAATTTGTAGAAGAAGCAAGATTCAAATCGGGATTAAGCATATAACATATTTCTTTACTATCGGGCGAAATGCAGAATTTAACATCACCACCAAGCATAAAATTGGATGAGAGCCATTCACTTTCGGCAAGAAGCTGGTAATAATCCGATTCTATGTTATACAAAATAAGGCTGCTCTTTTTTGCGCCGCTATATTCAACCCAATGCCTGAACATAAGCTTGTCGGTCATGTAAGCTTGTACAGGTCCGTTATCGGAAGATTCCAGTAATTTTTTGTTACAGAAATTATCTGCCCCGCACTGTGGAAAAATATCTGAGATAAAGACGATAAATTTTTTATCGGACGATAAAACAGGACATGAAACTCCCGTTGCAAAATCAGTAACCTGCTTTGTTTTCCTGTCATTAAAAGTATAACGACAGACTTGAGAGTTTTCAAGAAAGTAAAGTTCATTATCGGAAAGCCAGAAAGGATTTGTTTCATTTAAATCTTTGCCCGAAATATTTTCGAACGCACCATCCCGGTAAAGAATATAAATATCGGTATTCGTTTTACCCTCTTCCAGATTATAATCGGATACCGTGAATGCTATTTTATTTCCCGTTGGAGAAACAACAGGTGAAGCCACGTTTTTAACTTTATAAAGATCATCAATTGTAAATGCTCTTTTTTGTGCAAATAAAGTAGTGCTTATAAAAATTAAAATTACAAATAAAAGAAGATTCCGTTTCATTGACTAATTCCTTACATAATTATTTAATATTTTATGTTAGTATTGATTAAAAATAATTCTTTTTATTCAGAATGTGAATAAATGAAGCCGAAAATCTTACATATTAAAAACATGGTGTGTGACAGGTGTATCAAAGTCGTCCGCGAAGAATTGGAAAAGCTCGGCTACAAAACCGACAATGTAATATTGGGAGAAGCGCGAATATCATCAGAAAAAAAACAATTTGACTTAAACGGAATAAGAAAAACTCTTGAAGAAAACGGTTTTGAATTAATTAACGATAAACAGGCTAAGCTTATTGAAGAAATAAAAATATCACTGATTGATCTTATCCACTACAAGTCTGCAAATGAGCTGGAAAAAATCAGCCTGTCAAAATTCCTTTCGGAGAAATTTCATCATAGCTACCAGCATATCAGTTCACTTTTTTCCTCAAAGGAAGGAATAACTATTGAAAAATATTTCATTAACCAGAAAATAGAAAAAGCAAAAGAGCTGCTTGTTTATAACGAGCTAACTTTGAGCGAAATATCTTACAAACTCGGGTATAGCAGTGTCCAACACCTCTCAAACCAATTCAAAAAAGTTACAGGATTTACTCCTTCTGAGTTTAAAAAATTAAGAGTTAAAAAACGCCTGCCGCTCGATAAGGTAAAATAAATACCTTAAAATTCTAAACAATTTATTTAATAAAGTGTAAGACATCCTCCCCGAACCTTTCTTATTTTTATCGCGTAAATAAACGGTGTTATAATGATAAATGAAAAAATCAAAATAGATGGAATGTCCTGCGGGCATTGTATTATGGCGGTCAGGAAGGAATTATCGAGATTGCCGTTAAAGATAAAAGATGTTTCAATCGGTTCAGCAGAGATTGAATACGACGAAGCAAAAGTAACAAGCGATGAGATAAAGAAAGCTATAAATAAAGCAGGCTATTCAATACCAGACAACCTTCAAGGTTAAGGTAGTGAAAACTATGCTCTAACCTTGAAGGTTAGGAGAGGAATCATGGATAAGATAAAAGATCAAAAAATAAAACCTGAAAAAATAAGTTTACCTGTTGAAGGAATGACATGTGCAAGTTGTGTTGTGCGTGTTGAAAAAGCTTTGAGTAAAGTGGAAGGAATTAATGATGTAAGTGTAAACTTTGCAACAGAAAAAGCCTCATTCGTTTTTGATCCCGATATAGTTGATGTGAAATCAATATCATCGGCAGTTGAAGATGCCGGTTATAAAATCGATGTTTCTACTTTTAATAAGAATAATAATCATAAAATTCCTGAAGAGAAACATCCTAAAAGTAAATATGAAAGAAGCTTAAGAAACGATTTAATTCTTTCTCTTGCTCTTACCATACCGATTCTAATCCTGAATATGGGAAGTTTATTCGATGGTTTTTCCAAACTCATTGCGTTATCACAAGAGAACATCAACAAAATACTACTTATTCTTACAACTCCCGTTGTCTTTATTTCAGGCAAAAGATTTTTCCAAATCTTCTGGAAAGGGCTTTTACACTTTAGTGCCGATATGAATTCACTCGTTGCAATAGGAACCGGCACAGCATTTATTTACAGCACTTTAGTAACACTTTTCCCTGAGTCAATATCCGGAGATTTGGAGCCACATGTTTATTTCGATACAACTGCAGTAATTATAACCCTTATACTTTTAGGAAGATGGCTCGAAGCCAAAGCAAAAAGAAAAACAGGAACAGAAATTAAAAAGCTGATCGAGCTTCAACCGAAAACTGCTTTAATAAAAGTTAACAATGAAGAAAAGATTATTAGGATCGAGGAATTAAAAACCGGCGATGTTGTAATTGTAAAACCGGGAGGAAAAATTCCTGCAGATGGAAAAATCGTTTCCGGGAATTCAACAATTGATGAATCAATGGTTACGGGTGAAAGTCTTCCTGTTGAAAAAAGTATTAATTCTAAAGTAATTGGCGGGACAATAAACAAAACCGGGTCGTTCGAATTTGAAGTTACGGCTACAGGAGATAATTCTGTGCTCGGTCAGATTATAAAACTCGTTGAGGAAGCACAGGCATCAAAAGCTCCAATTCAACAGTTAGCAGATAAAGTAGCAGGAATTTTTGTTCCGGTAGTTATTGGAATTGCTCTTATAACTTTTTTATCCTGGTTAATTGTCGGCGGAGAAAATGCTTTTAATTTTGCTTTGATAAACTTTGTTGCAGTATTGATTATTGCCTGTCCTTGTGCTCTCGGTCTCGCAACTCCTACAGCAATAATAGTAGGAACAGGAAAAAGTGCACGACATGGTATCTTAATAAAAAACGGACAGGTACTTGAATTAGTTCATAAAATGAAAGCGATCGTATTTGATAAGACCGGAACTTTAACCGAAGGAAAGCCCGCTGTAAACAAGGTAGTATCTTTTAAAATGGATGAAAATGAATTATTAAAATATACAGCTTCTCTTGAAAAAAAATCAGAGCATCCTATCGGGCAAACTATTTTTGAATATGCAAAAGAAAAGAAAATTAATACCCTTGAGCCGGAGTCTTTTAACAGCATAACCGGAAAAGGAATTGAAGGAAACGTCGATTCGAAAAAAATAATTGCAGGCAGTAAAAAACTTATGCTTGAAAATAATATCGACCTTTCCTTTCTCAATGGTCGCGGAAACCAGGATAATTTGAAAACGTCTGTTTATGTAGCAATTGATGGTAAGCTGGAAGGTGTTATCGGTATTGCTGATGAGATTAAAGAATTTTCTGCGGAAGCAGTTGGCTCGCTTAAATCAATGGGAATAAAAACAATAATGATTACAGGCGATAACAGGAAAACGGCAGAAACAGTTGCAGAAAAAATAGGTATAGATGAATTTGAAGCAGAAGTTTTGCCACAGGATAAATCTAATGCCGTAAAAAAACTACAGGATAAATACGGAGCCGTAAAAAAACTACAGGATAAATACGGAATAACAGCAATGGTTGGAGATGGAATAAATGATGCGCCCGCTCTTGCTCAAAGTGATATTGGAATTGCAATCGGCAAAGGCACTGATGTAGCAATTGAAACTGCAGAAATAGTTTTGGTAAATGACGATTTAAGGAACGTTGTTAAAGCAATAAAATTATCGAGACAGACTTTACGAACTATAAAGCAAAATCTCTTCTGGGCTTTTATTTACAACGTAATCGGGATTCCTCTCGCAGCTTTGGGAATGCTTAATCCGATGTTTGCTGCTCTGGCAATGTCTTTAAGTTCAGTGTCCGTGGTTAGTAATTCTTTAAGATTGAAGAATTTTAAACTTCAATAATAGCTTATATCTTCGGCAGTCTTTCCAAATAAGAACTGTTACTCAACACAGCAAAAGTATCTGTATTTCTCAATTCATCGAGATTAAAACAATCCATATAGCTCATCGTACTTTTTAATCCGTCGGAGATGCTATCAATCACATTTGTAACCGCACCTTTGTAAGCGACCATTGTCTCTTCCCCTTCGATAAACTCATTCCTCATTTTAACTCCAAAGGAAGCAGAGCCCCTGTATTTTTTCCAGAGCTGTCCCTGGTATTTGATTACTTCGCCGGGAGTTTCTCTTGTACCGGCGAGCATTCTACCGAGCATTACAACATCGGAACCTAATGCAAGAGCTTTTGCAATATCGCCGGGACTTTTGATCCCGCCGTCTGCAATAATTTTTATTTTAAGCTTTGATTTTTCTCTTGAGTAATAGACATTCAGCAAAGACGAAACCTGCCCGATACCGATTCCTGTTTGTATGGAAGTAGTGCAAACGCTTCCGCTCCCGATTCCAACTCTTACGGCATCGGCGCCAGAATTTTCAAGCTGCTGCAAAGTTGCACCGTGTGCAATATTCCCGACAATAACAGGAACGTCAAATTTATTTTTTATTTCTTCGGTCTTGTTTAATACAGCACAGTTGTTTGCATTTGCCGTATCGATACAAATTATATACTTATGTTCAACGAGCTTTTCAATTGTTTCTGCAGAAGTATTTAAAGCAATGGAAACGGCTTTAACAAGTCCATTATCTTTTTTATCGTTAAGCAATTCATCGAGAGAAGAATCAAACCTGTTTAGAATTCCGAGGCATCCTAATCTTGAGAGCTCTTTTGTCATTTCAAGTCCGCTTACCGTATCCATAGGACTCGAAATAACGGGAACATTTAACTTAACGTTAAGAAAATCACATGAGGTTAAAGCTTCTGCTCTCGATTTGATTCTCGAAACTTTAGTGGGGATTAAACTTATATCGTCATAGGTCAAAGAATAGTTATACTCGTTAAGGTCTTTTCTTGTGTATATTTTCATAGGTAAACAGTCACCTTAAAGATTACGAAAAAAAATTTTGTCACACTGAGCTTGTCGAAGTGTGGAATGCCAGTCTTCGACAGGCTCAGACTGACAAAGACAAAATATCTAAAAATAATAATTAAATAAGCGATTCAACTTCATTAAGAAGTTCATTCATTTTTTGTGTCGTACTCAATACAGCTTCCGGAGAACTCATATCCACTCCGGCATCTTTAAGTATATTTATCGG
>MGZZ01000161.1 GCA_001802795.1 Ignavibacteria bacterium GWC2_36_12
GAATAATCCGCCATAAGCTGCATGCCAAGGCAAATACCGAGCAACGGCTTGTTACAAACTCTGAGCATAGTGTAAAGATTAAGTTTGTGAAGTTGCTTTACTGCAAAAGATGCTTCACCCACGCCGGGGAAAATTATTTTATCTGATTTTAAAATATCAATCTCGTTGCTAGTTATTATGTAATCGTGCTTTAACGCATTAACCGCATTTGCAACCGAAGCGACATTACCTGCCCCGTAATCAATTATTGCAATCATAAAACTCCTTTTGTAGAAGGAAGTCTTCCTTCATTTCTTTCATCGAGCCCGCAGGCTTCGTTAAGAGCTTTTGCAAAAGCCTTAAATATCGATTCGATCTTATGATGGTCATTCTTTCCTTTTGCACTTATGTAAATATTTGCTTTAAGTTCGGAAGATACTGCCCTGAAAAACTCTTCCGTCAATTCAACCGGGAACTCACCTACTTTGTTTCTGTCAAACCTGCATTTGAAGTTCAGGTAAGCTCTTCCGCCGAGATCGATAGCGCAGTAAGCAACGGAATCGTCCATCGGGAGAAGAAAACCATATCTTTTTATTCCACGTTTGTTTCCGAGAGCTTTCCCTATTGCCATTCCTAATGTAATCCCTGTATCTTCAACAGTGTGGTGTTCATCAATGTGTAAATCACCCTTTGTTTTGATTGAGAGATTTATATTTCCATGTCTTGCTATTTGCTCGAGCATATGATCAAAAAATCCGATGCCGGTAGAAATATTTGCTACTCCCTCTCCATCTAAAGATACCTCGACTTTTATATCTGTTTCTTTCGTTTTCCTTTTTACAGATGCAGTTCTCAGGTTTTTTAAAACGATTTCAACTGCATCTCCAAAGTTATTAAAAGGAAATTTATTATTTAAGATTTTATTGTTTTTTTTAACCTTGCCGTTATCACAAATCTCAAAAATATCGTCTGTTTCATCCTTTTTTTTATTTATTTCTATCCCTTCCAGATGAAGAATTTTTTTCAGAGTCTCATCCTGATTCGAATAATCTGGTACTTCGATAATAAAATCTCCCCGTGTTAATTTTTTTAAGCCGCTTATTAAGCCCGCTGCTCTCACAGAATTTATATCAAAATATTCTTTGTTGATAATTACTTTATTCACTTTAGTATTCCCTTCAGAGCGTTTAGTAAAATTTTATTTTCTTCTTTTGTTCCTACAGATATTCTAAGGCAGCCTTCGAGTTTAGGTTGGCTGCTTCTGTCCCGGATAATTATCTTTCTTTCCGCGAGTTTTTTTAGAATCGTTTTTGCATTAGTACATTTAATAAGCAGAAAATTTGCATCCGAATCAAATACTTTTGAAACCCCAGGTAAAAGTAAAAGTTCTTTTTTTAAATTTTCTCTTTCTTCGATAATCGTCTTCACATAAGAGTTTTTTAGCTTCACATTATTCAGTGCTTTCCCAATAGCAAATCTCGTTAAAGAATTAATATTGTATGGGGCTTTTACTTTGAATAATATTTTAACAATTTCTTCATTTGCTACGCAATAGCCCAGCCTTGCGCCGGCTAATCCCCACGCTTTTGAAAATGTCCGCATTACAACAAGATTAGGATAATTTCCTACTTCATTTATTAGAGAAAAACTTTCTGCAAAATCTATGTATGCTTCATCCACAATAACAATTGAATTATTTTTTTTGCAAAGACCAAGCACGTCATCTTTTCTCAGCAAATTCCCCGTGGGATTATTAGGCGAACATAGGAAAATAATCTTAATATCCCGTGTAAAGTTTTTGTTAATTTCTTTTAGATCGATCTGGAAATCATCGTTTAATAATACTCTGACAGCCGGGACATTATTTATATCCGCCGTTACTTTGTACATTCCATAAGTCGGTTCGGGGATAAGTATTTTATCTTTCCCGGGTTCACAGAATATTCTTATCAGCAAATCAATTATTTCATCAGAGCCTACACCAAAGAACAGATTTTCTTTAGAAACATCAAGATAAGCACTTATCAAATCTCTTAAATCATTTTGATTCGGATCGGGATAACGGTTAAGATTTAAATCCTTAATTTCATTAAACGTAGAGCCCAGACTATTTTCATTTGCATCCAGCAAAATACCCGATGAGTTTTCATCACGTGCGGATGTATATGGTTTTAAGTTTACGATGTTTTTTCTTACAAGATTTTTTATCTTCATTTCAAATCTCAAATCTCAAATTTCTCTAATGAATCCCTTCGAGAAAATCTGATTTTGATTGCATTTTTGTGTGCGATTAATTCCTCAATTTCCGCAAGTGTTTGAACTGTTTCAGAGATATTTTCCAATCCTTTTTTTGTAAGAGACTGAAAAGTTACTGATTTCATGAAAGATTCTACCGTAACGCCGCCAAAAGATTTAGCAAAACCGTAAGTCGGTAAAGAATGATTTGTACCCGAAGCATAATCTCCCGCACTTTCCGGTGAATAATTTCCAAGAAAAACAGAACCGGCATTTTTTATTTTTGATTTATATTTCGCAGGATTTTTTATATTTAAAATTAAATGTTCCGGGGCATAAAGATTACTAAACTCGATTCCCCGTTTAATATTCTTTACGATTAATGAAAAGGAATTTTTTAACGATGCGGAAGCCAGTTTGTTTCTTGGAATTTTCTTTAGTTGCTTTTCAATTTCTTTCCGTACCTTCTTTTCAAGATTAACAGAATTCGTAACAAGTATAACCTGCGAATCAGCTCCATGTTCTGCCTGTGATAAAAGATCGGCAGCCACAAAAGCAGGATTTGCACTTTTATCTGCAACAACTAATAGCTCACTTGGTCCCGCAGGCATATCAATGGCACAGCCATCAGGATCAATACTTACAAGAAGCTTAGCAGCAGTTACATATTGATTCCCCGGTCCGAATATTTTAAAAACTTTTGGGATTTTCTTATCGCCGGTGGTCAGGTGGGCGCCTGCCCGACTACCATAAGCCATTAAAGCAATCGCCTGTGCACCACCGATTTTATAGAATTCTTTAATACCGCATTTATCAGAAACATAAAGCAGGGCATCATTTATTTTTACAACTTTAGCTGGAGAGCAAATAACAACTCTTTTACATCCCGCTATTTGTGAGGGGATTCCAAGCATCAACAATGTTGAAGGAAGAACAGCAGTTCCTCCGGGAATATAAAGACCAATGTTTTCTATTGCTCTGAATTCTCTTGAGCAAATAACTCCGGCGACAGTTTCTACATTATAACTTTTAGGAATTTGTTTTAAGTGAAATTTCCTGATGTTGTTGTAAGCATCATCAATTGCCTTTTTAATTTTTATGGGAAGATTATTCTTTGCTTTCCTGATTTCATCTTTTGTAACAAAGAAATTTTTAGAATCCAATCCATCAAATTTTTTAGCATAACTTAATGCGGCTTTCAATCCGTTTGATTTTACATCATCAAGAATAGGTTTAACTATTCTAAATGTTTTCTTAAAATCAATTGCCTGCCTTTTTGTTAAATTCGGCAATTGTCCTTCGCTCAATTTTGAATAATAATATCTTTTCATTTTATCATATTTTCTATAGGTAATAAAAGTATTCCCGATGCGCCTGCTGATTTAAGGTCTTCAACTATTGTCCAGAATTTATCGGATGGAATTACAGCATGAACAGCTAGCAAATTCTCATCAGCAAGCGGAAGCACTGTCGGACTTTTTAATGATGGAATAATTTTAACAATTTTATCCAATGATGATTTAGGAACATTCATCATAAGATATTTAGAATTTCTTGCAATCAGAACTGAGCGGATTCTTCTTAAAAGGTCTTCGAGGATTTTATTTTTCTCTTTTGGAAGTGAATTTTTCTCAGATGAAATCAGCACAGCCTGAGAATCGAAAACTTTGAAAGACTTTTTCAGTTTATTCATCATAAGTGTATTGCCGGAAGAAACGATGTCGCAAATAAGATCTGCAACTCCAAGCGATGGTGCAATCTCTACAGAACCACTCAGCTCAATAACCTTTGCCTTAATTTTATTCTTCTTAAGAAACTCATTTAATATAACAGGATAAGAAGTAGCAATGGTTTTTCCCTCAATATCTTTTATATCTTTAAGCTGTTTATTCTCAGGGTGTGCAATTAACAGGCTGCATCTTCCGAAACCAAGCTTTTCAAGTATTTTTGTTTCAGATTGTTTTTCCAGGAAAATATTTTCTCCAACAATACCTACATCTGCAACTCCATCCTGGACATATTCGGGGATGTCGTCATCTCTTAAGAAGAGTATGTCCAGAGGAAAATTCCTTGCAGGAATAAAAAGCCTTTCGGAATAATCCTCGATATCGAGTCCGCAATGTTTAAGCAACTCAAGAGATTTTTCGGTTAATCTTCCTTTACTCTGAACTGCAAGTTTAAGATTTCCATTCATAAGTTTTCCTTAATTTCTCTTTAAAACAAAAAATCCGGCAATTGCCGGACGTCTATTTCATTTTTATGTAAAAATAAAATTAATACATACCGGCGTAAATATCGCTTGCGTGATGATGAACAGAAACGGTATGTGTTAAATGTAAGCTCATTTTTGTTAAGATTAAAATAGTGAAAAATTAGGTTTTGTCAAACAGAAAAATTATCAGGGCAAGTCATTGACTTAAGAGTTTCTTAAAATAACCCCAAAGCAGCCCTCCGCTTCCGGCAATTGCACATAGTAAAACAGGTACTCTGTAAATTGCAACAACATCATAACGGAAAACAGCACCGACTGCTCCGATTGTTACAACTACAAAGGAAACCCTGATAAGAATTTTTGCTGCATTTTCTTTAACAAAAGTCGAAATTAGAATCATCAGCAATGCAGAGTGGAAAAGAAGAAAGCCAAAATAACCATTTCTAACAGCAAGAGAGAATTGCCAGTTATAATGGTAACTCCAAACCATAATTACATGAATAAGAATAATTACGGCAACAATCCGCCAGAGAAGAAAAGGAACTTTCCTTTTAATACACAGAAGAAGTGTAACTGTTAAGCCAGTGTAGCCAATTATAGCGAGGAGAAAGGTTATAAAAATAATAGTGGTTTCATGCCTAACATTTTAAGTTTACAGTTTAACGAAGAAGTACCATTTTTCTTGTTTCCATAAAACTACCTGCACGTAATATGTAAAAATATATACCAGAGGAAAGAGATGAAGTATTGAATTCAACTTCATAACTACCCGCGGGTTTTTCTTCATTAATAAGTGTTGCAACTTCATTTCCGAGAACATCATAAACTTTCAAGGTAACAATTTCTTTTAGTGGGATCTCATATGAAAGTTTTGTAGAAGGATTAAAAGGATTAGGATAGTTCTGAGACAAGAAATATTGTTCTGAGGAAGAAACTTTAATTTCAACAGTATCCAAAACGGAAAGGCTGCCATCAGTGTTTATTTGTTTTAGCCTATAATAATAATTTATATTTAACCGGGTGAGCTTATCTATAAAAGAATAAGATTTTCTTGAGTTAGAATTTCCGTTTCCTGCGACAAAACCGATTTTCTCAAAAATTAACATGTTGGAATTGGAGCGTTCTATATCAAAACCAAAATTATCAACTTCCGTTGAAGTTTCCCATTTTAATAAGACATTCTTTTTCCCGGATAGTTCGGCTGTAAAAGAAATTAATTCGACTGGTAAAAGAATTTCTCCCCCTCCCGTTATAACGGCATCACTGCAAGTTCCGCTTGGATCTTCAGTTATATAGCTCGCACCAGTTTCAACTATAATGTTGTTGGAACAAAGTTGGCTACCCAGTGGGACAAAAATTGAGTTACCACTATGAATAACCAAGTAGCTTTGCGCAATGCTTAACCCGGAGAAAATGAAAAGACTAAAAATTATTTTTACTGAACAATTCACTTATGGTTCTTCTGTTATATATGCCCTGAATTCACATCCCGGTTGAGCATGGAACCCGGGTTTCAGAATTATTTCTTTATTTGAATTAAAGGTTGATTTTTTTGAAGCCGGAATAATATAGAAATATGAACTCCCGGCTGTTATGCTGTTAGATGCAAAATAGTCATCTATCCTATTATTGGTCACAGTAACATTTGTAAATACCATATCGGAATGATAGTAGTTTGTTGGTATTGATAAATAAGAGGGACCCACAAACTGACGTCCTGTAAAAACTCCGTTAATATATCTATTTCTAACTTGCTGGTAATTTGTAGTTAAATATCCTCTATTTGCAGCATTGCCACAAAAACTTTCCAAATTGTTATCGTCAACTTCTGAGATAGGGGGATGATTGTATAACCATATACCACTTAATCCTAAATTTGCGGCATGACCAACCAGGTCATTATAGTCTGAAAGATCTTGGTTTGCACTAACCCACGTCATCGTAAACTTGGACCCGAAAAGGTTTTTCATATCTGTCCAATCACTTCTCTGGTCGGGGTTTACCGGCCAGGAGAGCCAAACGCCTAGAATTTCCCACCAATGAACATAACTGCTAAAAAGCACCTGGTCTGCGATATTATTTGTTAGATCTTTTAAATAAGAATTTCTCTTATAACCACTTGATATGAAAGGAGCGTTCGGGAAATTAGTATTGAACCAGGTTTTTATTGCCTGTACTGTATTAAGTGAGATATTCTTGTATTCCGGTTCATCTAAGCAATAAGCCCAACATTGATCGTATTCGGAAGTGTTCATATAATTATATCCCTCAAACGACATCATTATGTTGCTTTGTGGGTCATAGCCTACTTGTTTAAGTAAATTAAACTCATTATGTCCAATAGAAAACACAATATATTTAAATCCCCATTTGTATTTTAATTCCTTAAGTCTTATGATATCATTGTACCGGTTTGGATGAGGCCAAATTCCAATTATCTTTCCCTCTGCCGGGGTGTAGTATTTATACCAGTCATATGTGTAAGTTGTATTCTGAGGAAAAAATTTTTCGGTGTAGAGAATTAAAAAAAGGAAAGCGAGGGAAATATTAAATAAAATTTTCATTGGTTAATTCGAACTCATTTTCTCTTTTAACATTTGATAGTCATTTTCTAATTTTTCGATCTTTTTATTTTGTTCAATTAAATAAAGCGTTAGTTCTTCAATTTTTTCGAGAAGCTTAGCCTGCATTTCACCGAGATTTATTCCGTCGTTACTAATTTTATCTGAGTTCGGGATATTTGGAAGATGTCCATTATCACTTATATATTTTTCAAGTTCTCCCAAATTTGTTTTTTTATAGTTTTCATTGAAAACATAGTCCGGCCAGTTATTTTTTAACTTTACCACTATCTCTTCAGCAACCACATTACCACCAATTGCCAGTTTGTAGCCGTTTGTATTATTTGTCCCTATTCCAACATTACCGTCAATTTCAAGAATATTATTTGAATTAAGAATTAAACGGGCTTCATAATCGGATGCAGAATTATTTGAAAAATCTATGTACGGAGTTCCATTTCCCCGCAGCTCAATCGAAGCCCCCTGATCATCGGTTAAAAAAGCTTTTGAGGTTCCCCAGCCAATAGAACCATTGACATCCAGTTTTGCCAATGGATTTGTTGTTCCAATTCCAACATTTCCCTGACCAAGGACTCTGAACAGAGTATTATTTGAATTGTCTTTTACAGAAAATCCCTGTTCTGAAGTTGCCCCGCTTAATTTTGCCTCGATCTCTTGTGAAAATGCTGAACATAAAGGTATAGTTGTAAAAAATAAAATTAGTAGATTAAAATAAATTTTCATCTCTTGCTCCATTTATAAATGTTGCTAAAAGGGATAGAGAAATCAGTATGCCTGATTTAATATATTATCTTTAAAAAGCTAAGTCAACAGGGCAACAATGTGAGATTAAGTAAATATTTGGATTTCTTACAAAGGATTCACATAATAGATTTATCCCGCCAGAAGAAAAGGAACTTTTCTTTTAAGAAAGAAAAGAAGTGTAATTGTTAAATTTACCTGCCGAAGGCAAGCCTGCATAACCTATTATTGCAAGTATGAAGATTAGAAAGATTTCAAAGGAAGTTTTATCCGGCATATAAAATCAATGCTTTGGTTGATATTAAGATAAATACTCTTTGTTAAAATTATTATAATTACTATAATTGCAAAAACCACTCACATAATAATCTGTTTTTATGGAAGATAAAGATCAGAACCAGCATATTAAGGAGTTGCTTTTACTTCAGCGTGTTGCCCAAAAAATTAATTCTATTCTTGATCTGGATATACTTCTTGAAGAAATAGTTGGTGATGTTGCAGAAACATTTGGCTATTCACGCTCAGGGGTTCTGTTAAAAGACAACGAAACTAATGAACTTGTAATTGCTGCCGTAAGAGGCTGGACAATTAATTACCACATGAAAGGCGAGCGATTTAAAATTGGTGAGTATGGCATGGTAGGACATGTTGCCGCCACAGGCGAAACCTATTATGCCCCGGATGTAATCCTCGATCCATATTATGAAACCAGTGAAGAATCAACCCGTTCTGAAGTTGATATTCCTTTAAAGAAAAATGATGAGCTGATCGGCGTTTTTAATGTTCAGCATCAGGAGCCAAACGCTTTTAGTCCGGAGCGTATTAAGCTGCTTGAGTCATTAGCACATCACATTGAAATTGCAATAGAAAATGCCCGCCTGTTTCTTAAAGAGCGTCTTGAAAAAGAGAGAATGTCAAATGAATTAAAAGACGCACAAAACATTCAGACAAATTTATTCCCAAAGGAGTTTCCTGAGGTTCCGGGTTTTAACATATCTGGCATTTGTCTTCCCTGTCTTGAAGTTGGAGGCGACTGGTTTGATTTCATTCCTTTGCCCGATGGGCGGTTGGGAATTGTATTAGCCGATGTTTCCGGTAAAGGAATGGGGGCAGCGTTATTAATGTCTTCAACAAGAAGCCTTTTAAGACTCGTTGCGAATACAGGTAAGTCTCCAGAAGAAGTTCTCGGACAGATTAATGAAATTCTGATAAAAGATTTTCCAAGCACCCGGTTTGTAACAATGATTTATGCTCTCTTTGATCCGAAAGAACAAACGCTTGTTTTTGCAAATGCCGGACATTTAAATCCTCTCTTTATTAATTCATCAGCAATTAATTTTTTAGAAACCCCTGATGGTCTTCCGTTAGGAATAGCAGGAAGTTCATTCTCCGAATGCAAAATTAAATTTACTCCCCGCAGCCGGCTTGTTTTATATACTGATGGAGTTACCGAAGCAATGAATTCTTCATCAGAAGAATATGGAGCAGAAAGATTAATAAAACATCTTGCCAATCCTTTCTCAACCATTCAAAGTATTGTAGAAGATGTCCAATCATTTGTAAAAGGCGAGAAGCAGTCTGACGATGTTACAGTTGTGATGATAGAGGCGAAGTAAGAAAGTAATAATAATATTCGGGCTTAAGGTGATTGTGAAGGAGTGAGGTGTTTGAGAAATAACATATGCTAATTACAACTGCCAACTATAAAAATAAAGGAACCTCTCCTTTAAGAAATAGAGCATAATAATTGTAAGCCAGCCTGACCAATTATACCGAAGAGGAAGGTATTATTTTCTTGAGCCACATTGCCTAGTAAATTCAGAAATATTATTTTAAGTAATAAAGTATTCATTAAACTTATCCTACCTTTTCTTATGTCTAAAAAGAAGAAAAATTCCACCTTATCCACCCCAATTAAATTTGGAATAATCGATAGCCAAAACAATTTTAAAGCTTTAAGATTTAATAATAAAAATATGGTCTTAACAAATAAGTTGAAATGGCCAATATTCATCATTTTATTTGGAGGACTCGGGGTCACCGTTTTTTATTTGTATACACCAAACGATTTAAAACAGAAACTCGACTTTTATAATGTCTTTAATCTAACATGCGTGACTTTAGCCTTTTTGTTTGGGGTATGGTCTGAATATTCACAAAAGCTTCGTTCCTGGCTTAAGATATTTGAGGTCGAAGCATTTTTGTTAGCAATCTTGGCTTTAATAATGGTTATAAATACTAGTGGGGAATTAACTAGGACACAAGAAAAGGAACTATCTGATTTGAATGAAAAACTTAAAAGAGAAGAGTTTGCTAGGGATTCAATAAGCAAAGCTTTAAGTATTGAATTGACTCAGAGGAGTCGAGAACTAGAAAATGAAAAAATTAAAAGGTTGGAATTAGAAAAAGATATCTCGCCAAGAATAATAAAACGAGATTATTTTGCAAGGTTAAGAAAATATAAGAACATAAAAGTTGCTATTGAGAGTGTTAATGATCTTGAAGCACGTAGATTTGCGGGTTATCTGAACAGTGGTTTTAACCTTGCGAACTGGAGTGTTGTTCTAATTGGTTTAAGGGAGGATTGGTTAAACATAGAAGATGGTGTTACTATGTATGCACGTGTTGCAATTTCTGAAGATAGTTTATCAAAAGAGATTATGCAAGCTTATGGTGAGTTAATAAAAATTTTCAAAGACAACAAAATTTTATTACGACCCTGGGTAAACAAGAGCAGATATCCAGAATATGAAATAAATATTATTATAGGTTTTAGACCTGTACCAAATATTTTTTTGAATACAAAACTGGCAAATAGTAATATAAGCTTGAGCAATATAGAATTGAAAGAATTATGTTCAGAGACTATAAAGCAATTAGATGAATTGAGTAAAATGTATAAAGAAAAGAAAGAATCTGCCGATAGTATATTTAAAGAACAGAACCCTAATAAGTTTGAAGCTGATTTTTTTTCTGGAAAACTTTCAGGAATTGCTTTCTATGACAGTTCACGTATATGGAATCAAAAACGGGATTCAGTAGCTAATAAAATTGAGGAAGAGGAAAGATTTGTGTTCAAACGAGATTATGACGAAAAAGTACAGTTAATACTTGACGAATATATAAAAAAATACCCCGAAGCAAGAAAAATATTAAGTGATAAGCATTATACAAGAGAGGGTTTTAGATACTTCTATTTTTCATTCCCAAATTTTTATTGGGTGCTAAAAGAATTATTAGAAAAGTTTTCTGCCTTTTAAAAAATAGGCGAGTCGCCGACTCGCCCAGAAATCTAAATATTTAGACAGAGGTTTTAAACTATTAGGCAGCTTTTACTGCTTGGTTTACATTATTGAACTCGGCAAAGATTTCAATTTTTACTTCGTTGCTAACAATAACCCCGCCTGCTTCGGTTAACGCATTCCACTGAAGACCATAATCAAACCGGTTGAGTTTTCCGCGGACTTCAAATCCTGCAACGTCGCTTCCACCCAAGCCGTTGACTTTGCCGTTATAAATAACATCGAGTGTTATATCTTTTGTAACACTGCGGAGAGTAAGTTTTCCTTTTACCTGTAATTCATAATCAGAGACTTTTTTTACAGATGTTGATTTAAAGGTCATCTTTGAGTAGTTTTCTGCATCGAAGAAATCTGCAGATCTTAAATGAGCATCACGTTGTTTATTTTTTGTATTTATGCTGTTTACATCTGCCTCAAACTCAATCTTTGCATCGCTGAAATCTTCTTTGCCTGTTTCTATAGTTGCATCGAATTTATCGAAGTGTCCCCTTACCGTAGAAATCACAAGATGCTTAACATTAAAGTTAATTTCTGAATGTACAGGGTCGATTTTCCATGTAGTCATTTTATTTTTCCTTTCTATTGTTTGATATATTCTATTTGATTACTGCTCAAACTTAAGTTGAAAGGATCTGATGCGCATTCACTTAGGTTAAAAAAAAGCATTAACATATGTTAATTGCGAAACCGGGATTATGTGTTGTTTTAGTTCCCCGCAAGAAAAACAAATTATTTTGGGGATAACTCTTTCCGTATTCGGCTAAGAGATTGTGGGGTGATACCAAGGTACGATGCAATCTGGTTTTGTGGAACTTTTTCCAAAAGTTTAGGATAAGTTTTTATGAATTTAAGATACCTTTCTTCCGCAGAATCGCTAAGTGAGCCAGCAACCCTTTGTTGAGTAGCAACATAATTTGCTTCCAGAAGCATTCTGAAAAATCGCTCCATTTTTGGGCAGTT
>MGZZ01000162.1:0-2806 GCA_001802795.1 Ignavibacteria bacterium GWC2_36_12
ATTCTGTAGTTGCTGAAGGAATAGGAAAGAACAGGCTTGAATGTATAACTATAATTCTGTAGTTGCTGAAGGAATAGGAAAGAACAGGCTTGAATGTATAACTATAAAAAATATTGAGACGGGCGAACAGAAAACCAGCGAGGCAGGAGCGTTGTTTATTTTTATCGGTGCCAGACCGGTAACAGATTGGATTAAGTTAAATATTTATAAGGACTCAAAAGGATTTATTGAAACAGGAAGAGATTTATTTAAATCTGAAAATTTTAAAAAAACCTGGAAGCTTGACCGTGATCCTTACCCGCTTGAAACCTGTATCCCCGGAATATTTTCTGTGGGTGATGTAAGAGCAGGTGCTATGAACCGGGTAGCTTCTGCTGTAGGCGAAGGAGCAATGGCAATTAAGCTTGTTCATGAATATCTGGCAGAAGTTTAATATCATATAGAATAAAATTTACCCAATTCAACAAAATGAAATTTAAAAAAATTTGAGGCAAAGATGGATAGATATATTGTAATTTCCCAACATACTTCTGAAGAGTGCAAAATGGCGGTGAAGCAGTTCAGAAAGTATAACTCTGGTTTCCTTACGCATTTCGAATGGGGCTGTATGGACAATGACCATACTGCTTATGTAATAATTGAAGCTGAAAGCCATGAAAATGCAAGAATGGCTGTTCCCCCGGTCTTCAGAGAAAAAACCAGGGTTGTAAAGCTTACATATTTCGATCCGATGAAAACAGAAGATCCTTTTCATAAGTAGAGGTAGAAAAGAATTGAAACAGCTATTTTACCCTTAAATACTGTACACTGAATAGATCGTTCCCGTCTTTCCATACTTTTTTAACATAAAAATAATCAGAGACAAGTTCGGCAAATTCTTTTATAGCATATTTATAGGAATATTCAGTTATGATATGTTCGCCCTTTTCAAAACTGATTTCCTTTTTTCCTAAAATTATTTTCTGATCAATTTTACTTACCAGGTGCATTTCAATCCTGCTGAATTCTTCGTTATAAAATGCTATATGTTCAAAGTTTGAAAGTGTAAAATTTGTTTCTAATTCATTATTTAAATGTGCCAAAATATTTAAATTGAAGTCTGCAGTTACTCCTTCTCTATCATTATAAGCCGATTCAAGAATGCTAATATCCTTTTTAAGATCAACTCCTATTATAAGTCCTCCATTAGCACCTATAGCTTCCGCCATTCTTCTTAAGAATTCCTTTGCTTGATTTCGCGTAAAGTTACCAATGGTTGATCCGGGAAAATAAACTGCTATATGATCGTACTTCTTTTCAATTTTAGGTATCTCAAACATTTTAGTGTAATCAGCAACAAGTGGATATATATTTATTTCCGGATAATCTTTATTTAATATTTCAGCGGACTCAATTAAATGTTGCTCGGAAATATCAACCGGTATATAACCGGCAAGCCCGGGGATATGATCCAGTAATAAACGTATTTTTATACTGCTTCCACTTCCCAGTTCAATCAGCAAAGTTCCTTCACCGAGCAGTGCACCCATTTCTTCAATATTATCCTGCATAATTTTTATTTCAGTCCGGGTAAGGTAATATTCATCAAGCTTGCAAATTCTATCAAAAAGTTTCGAACCTTTTTTGTCATAAAAAAGTTTACTTGGCAAATGCTTCGTTTTTTTACTTAGACCTGAAATGACTTCTGATAAAATGTTATCATCCGCAATTTTTCCCGCTGCTATTTTCATTTTAAATTTTGAATAATTTATTTTACATCTTTTGCTAAACGAATCCCCATAAATTGCCAGCGTGCATTCGGCGGGAAAAAATTTCTATAAGTGTTTCTTATATGTGTAATTGAAGTCGCACAACTTCCACCACGTAAGACCATCTGGTTAGACATAAATTTGCCGTTGTATTCACCTAGTGCACCGGGAAGAGTTTTGTAACCGGGATAACCTGTGTATGGACTTTTTGTCCACTCCCATACATCTCCATACATCTGAATAAGATCATTACCTGGTTTAGAATTAAATGCAACCGGATGAAAATTTCTTTGTTCAACAAAATTACCTTCTAAGTTCAAATCGTGCGTCGCTATCTCCCATTCTGCTTCCGAAACTAATCTTGCCCCAGCCCATCTCGCAAATGCATCTGCCTCATAATAGCTAACGTGACAAACAGGTTCATTTAAGTTTACTTTCTGAAATCCCGTCAATTTAAAATTCCATATCTCACCGTCTCTGTTTTCCCAATACATTGGCGCCTCCCAATGTTCATTTTCAACAGCAGCCCATCCATCCGATAACCACAATTGCGTGTTCTTATATCCCTCATCTTTTATAAATTCCAAATATTCTCCGTTCGTAACCAATCTGGAACCTAGCTGGAAGGATTCTACAAATTCTCTGTGGTGGGGTAGTTCATTATCATATGAAAATCCATTTCCCTTGTGACCGATTTCATATAAACCTTCCGGGTACATTAACCATTTCATCTCGGGAATAATACCTGGCGCTGCAAAATCCTCTTCTGAGTATACCGGGTGAAGTGGATTGACAGAAAAAACATTCTTGATATCAGTAAGCAATAATTCCTGGTGCTGTTGTTCGTGATTAATTCCAATTTCTATTACCGGAGTAAATTTCTCTAATTCCTTCTCGCTGCATTTAGAAATAAATTCAATCAATTGCTCATCGATATGCTCTCTGTAATCAAAAACATCTTTTACAGTTGGGCGGGTAAGATGCCCGCGGTGAGCACGTGTATGCCTTGGGCCAACCTGAACATAATAAGAATTAAAAATGAAATTATATAATGGATT
>MGZZ01000162.1:2821-45669 GCA_001802795.1 Ignavibacteria bacterium GWC2_36_12
TTTACCAATTTCTTTTAACACAAAAGTCTCAAAAAACCATGTAACGTGCGCCAGGTGCCATTTGGCGGGGCTAACATCCGGCATAGTCTGCACAACAAAATCTTCAGTAACCAGGGGTTTGGTTAATTCCAAAGAAAAATTTCTTACAGAGGAAAATGTGTTTATTAATTCTTGTCTTTTGGTTTTATAATCGTTCTTATTGGTACTTAAAAGTTTCTTCTTATTATTCATAATAAAAACGTCCTCAATATTTCTAATAATTAAATCAAGAAATGAAAATATTATTTTATAGGGGTTTAATTATTTATTTAACTCGCCCTTTAATTATAATTAAAATCATTATAATAAATCATACTTTTTATATCTCTCAAAATAACTCATAACTTAGGTGATCAAAGGTAAGCTAATTAATCTTAGTTTAAAAAGTCATATTATTTTAATGATATTAGGAATAACCATTTAGTAAACTTATTAAAATATCCTTATTTGGTTATTGAATTTCTTCGCCCCTTTAGGATCTTGTCAAACAGTTTCTCTGTGGGATAAGTTATTGATTCTCCGAATGTCGTTAGTCAGGTTCTGCGGTTGGGTTGAGGAGTTGCTCGGCTATAAGCAGAGAAAAGTGTACAGTGAGAATTAGGTTAAAATTCGAAGGTGGGTAAAAAAGTCAAACGAAAAGTTGCGTTAAAATTGTGGGCCCAGATGGACTTGAACCACCGACCCGCTGATTATGAGTCAGCTGCTCTAACCAACTGAGCTATGGGCCCTGAAAAATTATCTAACTAAGCTAATTAACTTCACCCTTTCACCTTGCTGCTCTAACTCCGCCATAGGCGGACAGGCAACTGAGCTATGGGTCTTTGTTCTAAAAAAAACTTTTAGTAAAAATAATACTTCTCAGAAGTTAATGCAAAAATACAAGGTTGATCATTCTGTAGTCATTTAATGGTCATTCAATAGTCATTAAGTTTTTATAAATATCATAATTGTAAAATAAAGCTATCAAATGACTATTGAATGACGGCGAAGCATAATAACAATAAATGACAATTAAGTATAAAACTTTAAACTTAATTCATTCTCTGTTCTGCCAATTCCTTTAAAATACCTTTAAGTAAAGAATAGAACTTCTCAACAGTTTCAATGTTAACTCTTTCATCGGGTGAATGAGCACCCATAATTGTCGGACCGAATGAAATCATATCGAGCCCGGGATTTTTTCCTTCGAGTATTCCGCATTCAAGACCGGCATGTATAGCTTTTATCTTAGGTTCTTTTTTAAACAAATTCCTAAATACATTCTTCGATACTTTAAGAACTTCGGAATCCAAGTTCGGTTTCCAGCCTGGGTAACCGTCAGTCTTTTCAATATCCGCTCCCGCAAGAGAAAAAATTGAACGAACACTTTGAGCAATATATTTTTTTGCACTTTCTACAGAACTTCTCTGACTTGTTCCAATCGTCACTTTATCATTATCAGTCTTAATAGTTGCGAGATTTGTAGATGTTTCAACAAGATCTGGAATATCCCGGCTAATCATAATAATGCCATGAGGTAAAGCAAACAAAGTATTGACTACTTTATCAGAAAATTTCCTGGTAAACACTTTTGAGAAGGTTTGATCTATCTTACTTAAATTTATTTTTACTCCACTGTCCGAAGCTTTAAATTCATTAACCAGGGTTTTCCCGACATCTTTTATAATCTTTTCAATATCCTTTACATCCGAATCTTTTAAAAATATAATTGCCTCGGCTTCTCTCGGAATTGCATTTCTTAGACTTCCTCCATCGAGTCTGGCTATCCTGTAATCGAACTTACTTAAATGAACTAATGCTCTTGCTAGAATTTTAATTCCATTAGCTCTTCCCTGGTTAATATCCAAGCCGGAATGACCGCCTTTCAAACCTGTAGCCATCAATTCATAAGAAGTAAAACCGGATGGAGTATTCTCGAATTCAATATTAAAAGATCCCAACGTATCTACTCCCCCGGCACAACCGACATAAAAAGCGCCGTCTTCCTCTGAATCCATATTGAGCAAGATTTTTCCTGATATAAATTCCGGCTCTACTTTTGTCGCACCTGTTAATCCTGTTTCTTCATCAATCGTTAATAATATTTCAACTGGTCCATGAATAACATTTTTATCAGTGATAACTGCGAGTGCTGCAGCAACACCGATTCCATTGTCACTTCCAAGCGTTGTACCTTTTGCTTTTATCCATCCGTTATCTCTTACCATAGTTATCGGGTCATTTTCAAAATCATGTTTTGTTTCTTTATTCTTTTCGCAAACCATATCAACATGTCCCTGCAGAACAACTGTGGGAGAGTTCTCGTAGCCTTTCGTTGCCGGCACTGAAGCAACAATATTTCCAACTTTGTCTTCTTTAAATGATATGTTTAATTCTTTGAATAAGTTTCGCATATGAGCCAGAATTTTCCCCTCTTTTTTACTTGGTCTCGGAACCTGTGTTATTTCATAAAATCTTTGCCAGAGAATTGACGGCTCTAATCCTTTAATTACTTCTGATGACATAAATACTCCTTAAGTAATAGAACTTAAATCTTTTATACAAATATAAAGAAATTAGAAGTTGGATTGAACCAAAAACAGGCAGGTTTAATTAGTAATTATTTTTTTAATTATCAGTTACAGCTTCACTTTGTTTAGCTGCAATCCTGGCATTTTTCCTTTGCTGTTCAGTAAGATATCTTTTTCTTATCCTGATATTTCCCGGGGTTATCTCAACATATTCGTCATCTGTTATCCATTCGATAGCCTGTTCAAGAGTTAATATAGTTGGCGGCTCAAGCCTGATTGCTTCGTCTGCTCCGGATGCACGCATATTTGTTAACTGTTTGGTCTTCGTAACATTAACATGCATATCGTTATTTCGGGAGTTTTCTCCAACTACCATTCCCTCATAAACTTTTGTACCCGGCTCAATAAAAAATACCGATCTTTCCTGCAGCTTAAACATAGCATATGAAGAAGCAACGCCTGCCTCCATTGCAACAAGAGCACCCCGCTGCCTGTGAGTAATATCTCCTTTATAAGGCTCATAACCGTTAAAGTTGTGATGCAAAATTCCGTTGCCTTTTGTATCAGTCATAAACTCGGATCTGTACCCGATTAATCCTCTGGCAGGAACCACAAATTCAAGTCTCGTGTTGTCTTTGTATGTCAGCATATTTTTCATTTCTCCTTTTCTTTTACCGAGCTTCTCAATCACAGTTCCAACAAACTCCTCTGGTACATCAATAATAACATGTTCAATGGGTTCGGAGAGAACGTCAATTATCTTTTTCAAAATTACTTCAGGTCTGCTTACCTGCATTTCATAACCTTCTCTTCTCATATTTTCAATCAATATTGCAAGATGTAATTCTCCTCTTCCGCTAACTTTAAAGATATCGGGAGAATCGGTTATTTCAACCCGGAGACTAACATTTGATTTTAGTTCTTTTGAAAGCCTTTCACTTAAGTTTCTTGTTGTAACATATTTGCCTTCCAGTCCAGCAAAAGGAGAATTGTTGACCATAAAGTTCATGGTAATTGTAGGTTCATCTATTGCAGCAAAAGGAAGAGCTTCCGGTTTTTCAGGACTTGCAAATGTATCTCCTATGTCAACATCTTCAAACCCTGCTATAGCACCTATATCGCCGGCACTTAACTCTTTAACATCAACTCGCTTGATATTTTCGAAAGAGTACATTTTTGAAACTTTAGAATTAACCTTCTTTCCTTCACGTGTTAAAAGGACAATGTTATCCCCGGTTTTAATTACTCCGCTATGAATTCTGCCAATACCAATTCTTCCGAGATAATCGTTATAATCAATGGCAGAAATAAGCATTTGAAAAGGAGAATTTATATCGGCTACAGGCACGGGAACGTGATTAATTATATTATCGAGAAGCGGAATTAAAGATGTGCTTTCTTCTTTAAGATCGGATTTAGCAATTCCCTGTTTTGCGATGGCGTAAACAAAAGGAAAATCAAGCTGTTCTTCAGAAGCACCAAGGGATATGAAAAGATCAAAGACTTCATTTAATACTTCATTCGGACGTGCATCTTTTCTATCTATCTTATTAATAACTACAATTGGTTTTAATCCTAAGTCGAGAGATTTTTTCAACACAAATTTTGTTTGAGGTAAAGGTCCTTCTGCCGCATCAACTAACAAAAGAACGCCGTTCACCATCTTTAAAGTTCTTTCAACTTCTCCGCCAAAATCAGCATGACCGGGTGTATCAATTATATTAATTTTTATTCCCTTATAAGTGATGCTCAGATTTTTTGCAAGTATTGTAATTCCTCTTTCCCTTTCGAGTGCATTCGAATCCATGACTCTTTTTTCAACCTGCTGGTTCAGTCGAAAAGCCCCGGTTTGCTTTAATAAATGATCAACAAGAGTAGTTTTGCCGTGGTCAACGTGCGCAATTATTGCAATATTTCTGATTAGCTCTAACTTAAATTTCACTTGTGCTTTCTTAATAAAAATGAATTGTTAATATAGCAACAACGAGGCTATTTTTACAAAGTAATTCAGTGAGACTATTTAAGAAACGATTTGTGTATTAAGTGCAATTTCTTCGAGAACAGAAGAAACTTTGAGACAATCTTTTATAGAGCCATTAAATACTATCGCTTTTCCTTTTACATGAACTTCAAAAGCATAAGAGCGGGCTTGATCAAAACTACACTTTGTTGCTTTAATTAGCTGAACAATAACTTCTTCAAATGTATGCCAATCATCGTTATAGAGAATTACACGGTTTTCTATTCCGATAGTTACTTTTTCCTCTTCTAAAATATCTATAGAAGGTTTTTGTTCACTTATTTGTTCCACAATGATTTAATTTATAAAATAAATTCTTAAATAAAAATAAGTTTAAAGTTTCAAGATAGGTTGTCCTAAATCGGTTTGATTTTATAGCAGTTATTCATATATTTTTTGAAAATAAATGCAGATTTAATTGGAGGCTCGATGAATATAGCAGTTTGTGTCAGTCATGTTCCGGACACTGCTACAAAGATAAAGATTGGCGACGACAACAAGACAATCAACAAGGCAGGCGTTACATATATAATTAATCCTTATGATGAATTTGCTGTTGAAGAAGCGCTGACGTGGAAGGAAAAAGCCGGAGGTGATAGTAAAATTACTATTTTAAGTGTCGGAGGAGACAGCAACAAAGAAACGATTAGGAAAGCGCTTGCCATGGGCGCCGATGATGGTATTTTATTGAAAGATGATAATCCACGAGATTCTATGGGTATTGCAAAAGCACTTTCGAAAGAAATAAAATCACATAAGTTTGACGTGGTTTTTTGCGGAAAACAATCAGTTGATTATGATGCAGGAGCCGTACCTCAAATGCTGGCGGAATTTCTTGATTATTCCTGCGCAACAGTTGTTGTAGCTTTGAAAATGGACGGAAACAAAATAATCGCGGAAAGAGAAGTTGAAGGTGGAAGAGAAGTTGTTGAGTTGGAACTTCCGGCAGTTATCGGTGCTCAAAAAGGCTTGAATGAACCACGTTACGCTTCTTTAAAAGGAATTATGTCTGCAAAGAAAAAAACAATTGAAGAGAAACCCGCTGCACAGGCAGAAAATCTGAGTGAAATTATCAAAATGTATTCTCCTCCGGCTAAACAGTCGGGTAGAATTTTGGGAACAGATGCTTCGGCGGTGCCTGAGCTAGTCAGGTTATTAAGAGAAGAAGCAAAGGTTATATAAGTATGGCAAAAAAAATATTAGCTATTCTTGAACAAAGAGACGGTAAATTAAAAAAATCTGCTTTTGAGGCTGCTACTATTGCAGTAAGAATAGCCTCAGAGTTAAACTATGAAGTTGAGGTGGTTGCGGTTGGAAATGAAATAACTAATCTAAGTGAAACCGGGGATTATGGAATAAAGAAAATAACTCATCTTAAAAGTGATAAACTCGAAAACTATTCTTCTTCCGGTTACTCAGAAGTTATTGCAAACTTTGCTAAAGAAATTGATGCCGATTATCTCTTGATGGCAAATACGGCTTTAGGCAAAGATCTTGCACCTTACATCGCAGCAAAACTTAATGCGGGATTAATTATGGATGCAATAAATATTGATTCTTCATCGGGAGAAATAATTGCAACCCGCCCGGTTTATGCCGGTAAATCATTAATTAATGTTAAGTTTAATAGTCAGAAAAAAGTATTAACAATACGCCCGAATATTTTTAAACCTGCTGTTAAGGGAAAAAATGAATCGGAGATAATCGTTAAAGAAGTCGAACCTTCTAATCTAAAGTCTAAAGTGATTGATTTTAAAAAGTCCGATAGTAAACTTGATGTTGCTGAAGCAGACATTATCGTTTCAGGCGGTCGGGGGTTGAAAGGACCTGAGAATTTCCACCTTGTTGAGGAATTAGCAGAAGCTTTGGGAGGAGCGGTTGGAGCATCAAGAGCAGTTGTTGATGCCGGGTGGAGACCTCACAGGGAGCAGGTCGGACAGACAGGCAAAACTGTATCACCAAGCTTGTATGTTGCCTGTGGAATATCAGGTGCGATTCAACATCTTGCAGGAATGTCATCTGCAAAGTATATTGTAGCTATTAATAAAGACAAAGATGCACCTATTTTTAATATCGCAGATTATGGTATTGCAGGAGATGTTTTCGAAATAGTTCCTGTTTTAACTAAAGAAATAAAAAAGATTAAATTACAATGAGTTAGGAGAGTTTCTTTGCAAAAAATTCAATGTGAAATTTTAGGATTATCATCAAGCCCTTCAACCGGGGGAGCTTATGCAATTTTGCTTAAAGAAATTAATGGAAACAGGAGACTACCGATTATTATTGGTGCATTTGAAGCACAGGCTATTGCATTAGAAATCGAAGGAATAAAACCACCAAGACCTTTAACACATGATCTTTTAAAACAGATTACCGATAATCTGGGAGCAACCATTCTTGAAGTAGTCATTGACGATTTAAGAGAAAATACATTTTACGCCAAAATTATTTTTGAAGTCTCAGCTCTTACCAATGAAATAGACGCACGCCCAAGTGATGCTATAGCACTTGCAGTTAGAGCGCAGGCACCTATTTTTGTTGCCGAATCTGTTATGGAAGTTGCCGCTTTCGTTCCATCGGAAGAAGGGGAAAAAGAAGAAGCTGATGAGAAGGAAGAAAAAGATGAAAAGATTCCACACACTAAAGAAGCAAAGCTCGCAGTTCTGCAAAATAAATTAAGAGAAGCAATAGATGCGGAAGAATATGAAAGAGCTGCAAAAATAAGAGACGATATACAAAGATTGACCAGCAATAATTAAATCAATTAAAAACACTCTTTCCTATTACACATTCCATGCACTTTGCTTTGGAACAATAGCATCTGAAGAGCTCGATCATGCCCTGATATAAAATGCTTCTTTTAGAAGCATTGTTTAGGAGTAAAGTAGAAGATACCTCCTGAACCAAATTATTTTCACAATTTTGGAAATAGTTGACATATAAAGCTAAAACTTTCTTAGCCAATTCTTTTTTACCAAACATTTCAAAATAAACAGATGAAAATGGAAGTATTACATTTACAATAATTTCATCTGCCCTGGACAGCCCAATAAAATATTTAGTATCCATTCTGATTTGCTGTCCAAAATTGTAATATTTCTTCCAATAACCTTTACTTTTTACAATGATGTGTGTTCTTAATTCTTTGTTTATCTTTTTATAATTATTTGAAGCATGAAATACATTAATTAATTTGGCAACAAGGTCTTCTTTTATCATTCTATAAATTATTTCCGCTCCCCCGGCTATTCTGAGTGTAGGAAAATTAGCCGGTCTGTGCTTGTAAAAATGCCAGTCTTCCGCATTGAGTATTTTGCAGTCATATTCTGTTTGGATCTGAACCCGGCATTCTTTTAGTTTTTTTAAGTATTCAAGAGTTTCTTCATCTTCAAATGAATCTGAACCGGGGGTTATACCCGCTGCATGAAAAAGAATTGCTTCAATAAACAAGAAAAAGTTTTGCTGATCCGAAAATTTTTTAATAAATGATAATTCTGCATAAGTAGCGAGCTTGAAAAATTCCGCTTTATTATTAGAATACCCGAGTGCTTCAAAAACCTGTTCATAAAATAGTTGTTTCCATATATCAGCATCCTTGAAGTCATCGAATGTAAATTTTCTGCTGTAAAAGTTTTCGTCAAGTTCGTATTTGATTACCGGCTCTTTAAGATTTAACTCCCTGAGATATTTTAGTTCTTTCAATCTCTCAATAATTTTTGCGCGTTTCTTCTTAAACCTGAGTATTCCAAGTTCAAAGATAAAATCAATTTTTTTCTTTTTATCCATCACATCGTTAATCTCTACACAGGGCATTTTGTTAATTCTGTTCTTTCTTTCCTTCAGTATTGCATCCTGAATTCTTGTTCTGATATCCCTTTCTAAAAAATCTCCGAGAGGTAATGAAAGAACTTTTCTGCCTTCCTGTGTATAAACAAAAGAATGCCCCGAATCATTGTTGAGCGAGGCATGAAGAATAACGCTGTTATATCTTTTGTTTAAATTATGTCCGTGATTTTTCCAGTCGGAATAGTTGCTGTCAATTTCCACATCACCGTTGTAAGTTATATTCCCAATTTTAATTCTTACGTTCTTAAAATCTGGACCCCCAAGTTCTCTATTCTGCTGACCTGTATCCAAAACATTTATCTTATCGCCATCCCTGGTTACAAGCTCATTTTCAAACTGCTGGTCTTTCCAGATTTCGTAAAGGAACTTCTCATAGATTTTAATATTCTTTTCCATCTAAACCTCGTTTAGAAAAGCCTGAAGATATGACCTCACCTTTATCGAGCCTCGGTAAACATGATTGAAAGGATTGCTTTTTGCCCATGTTACGAAGCTCCTCTCAATTTAAGCAATTTAGACTTACTTACGACAATTAAAATAAGTAATAAATTAAAAGATGTGAAATTATTTTGTAAGAAGTTTCTTTACCAGGTTATTTAATTGAGTAATTTCTCCTTTCGCAGTTTCGGCAAAACCAGCACTATTGTCTTTATAAATTATTCCCCTGCTTATATTTACAAGCAAATTCAACTTTCCCTGCTGAATAAAAACATTCATAATGTCTTCAAAATTACCCCCCTGCGTTCCCACACCTGGAAGTAAAACAGGTAAGTTATCAAAACCCGCTATGTTTTCCTGAAGTTCTTTTAAATTTGTTGCTCCAAAGACAATTCCACAGTTATTATTATCATTCCAAAGCCTGACTTTTTCAATTACTTTTTGAAAAAAATAACTTCCATCTTTTAACTGAAGCTTTTCAAAATCGTTTGCACCGGGATTAGAAGTTAAGGCAAGGATAAAAATCAGTTTGTCGGAATATTCAAGGAAAGGTTTAACGGAATCTTCTCCCATATAAGGATTGATAGTGATGGAATCGAATCCGAAATATTCGAAAAGAGATTCAGCATAGTATTTAGAAGTATTGCCGATGTCTCCCCTTTTTGCATCTCCAATTGTTAAAATATCACCCGGTATTAATTCAAGAGTCTGTTTTAGAATATCTAAACCTGATGAGCCGTACTTTTCATAAAAAGCGAAATTGATTTTATATGCAGCTGCAAATTGAGATGTGGCTTCAATTATACTTCTGTTGAAATCCAGTATTGAACTTTTATCTTTTTTAAAATGATGTGGAAGCTTTCCCGGATCGGAGTCTAATCCTACACAGATAAATTTATCTTCTTTATTTTTCTTTTGAAGTTTGAGAAAAGCCTTCATTACTTACGAGAGAAAGTATGATTGTTTACCATTAAACTTTTACCGGGCTGAAATTCATTGAAATACACTGCCTACGCATAGCTCTTTCTTGTCCGGTAGATGTTTGCAGCTATTCCCAGCATAAAAATATTTACAAGTAGTGAACTTCCTCCATAACTAACAAAAGGAAGTGGAATACCTATAACAGGAAATATACCTATCGTCATACCGATATTTATAAGGAAATGAATAAAATAAACTGCAAGTATTCCAATCAAGACGAGACTCATAAACTCATCTTTGGCTATGGAGGCAATCTTCAACAATCTTAAAAAAAGGAATAAGAATAGTGCTACTATAACAACACTTCCTATAAAACCAAATTCTTCCCCTATTACACAATAAATAAAATCCGTCCACTGTTCAGGTATATATTGTAGCTGAGTTTGATTCCCGGAAAGGAATCCTTTTCCCAGGAATCCTCCCGAACCAATCGCAACTTTAGCCTGGATTGCATTATACCCTGAGCCAAGAGGATCAGCCATAGGATCGAGAAACGATTGAATTCTTCTCTGCTGATGCGGACTAAGAATTGAATAAGCATAATCTACCAGGAAACCTGCACCAAGATTTAAAGCAAAGATTGATCCGCTAAAGAAAATATTTTTCTTAAATAAGAAAAGCGTTACGGCAATTATTATCAACGCCGCAATAAAATAATAAACACCAAATAAAGTTGAAACAGCTACAAAACCGGGGGACAAAACAATAAACAAACTAAAGAGACTTATTCCCTTCCAGAAGATTAATGCCAGTATCATTCCCCCAAAAACAATTGCTGTTCCCAAATCCGGTTCAAGTAAAATAAGTCCTACCGGAATAAAGCCAATAAAGATTGCAATCAAAATATCCACAAAGGAATCTATGTTTGCATTTCTTCTGCTCAAGTAAAATGAAAGCCCAAGTATAGTTCCAATTTTTGTGAGTTCAGAAGGCTGAAAGCCAAACGGACCAATATCAAACCAGCTTTTGGCACCAGATACTTGTTTTCCTGCAACAAGAACAACCACTAATAACATCAACGAAAAAACATACAATGGTATGGCAGCATACCGGAATGAATTCGTAGGTAAAAAATATGTTATAAAAAAAATGATCAATGCCACCGCAGCCCAAATTAACTGCTTTTCAAAATTGTTACCTGCTGACGGGTTATTTAATGTAGAACTGTATATTGCCATAAGACCTATACAGATCAATACAAAGGAAGGAACGAACAATCCAAAGTCAAATTTATCTTCAAGTTTATAATCAATTCTCATTTATAGCGCCAATCAATTTTTCTCTGATTTCGGGAACGGTTTTTATTTCTTTCTTCAATGTATCTTTCAGCAGATAAGCTTCGATCATTTTTTTAGCTATAGGAGCTGCATAGGTAGAACCAAAACCGATATTTTCAACTACAACCGCAATAGCTATCTTAGGATTTTCATAAGGAGCAAAACAAACAAAAAAGGCATGATCTTTACCATGTGGATTCTGTGCTGTACCTGTTTTACCTGCAATTTTAATATCATTCATTCTAATCCTTGTTGCAGTCCCGGCTCCGTTTACAACAAGGAACATACCTTGTTTAACAATATCAAGAGCTTCTTTTTTTATGCCAGTACTAATTTCGTTAAACTTAAACGGAACAAGTTGTTTAGTTGCATCATCAACATATCCTTTTACTAAATGCGGCACATATGATTTTCCGTTGTTGGCAATGAGAGCAACATATTGAGCTAATTGCAACGGCGTTACACTAACTTCACCCTGACCGATGCCTAAACTAGCCATAATGCTTCTGGGCCAATTAGCTCCATATATTTTTTCATAATATTTGGAATCAGGTATAAGCCCGGCAACTTCTTCTCCTATGTCAATTCCGGTTTTGCTGTTAAAACCTAATTTCCTTGCATATTCTGCCCATTTGTCAAGTCCTATTCTGTAAATCAAGTTATAGAAAAAAGTGTTGCAGGATTTCTCTATCGCATGTACAACGTTTAAGGAGCCGTGAGCCCCGCCATGACATTTAAAAAATCTTCCGAACGTAAACCCTCCACCACAATAAATCGTGGTTTCAGTTGTGATAATACCCATATCGAGCGCAGCTACAGCTGCGAGCAGTTTAAAAGTTGAACCCGCAGGTTTTACCGACATTGTTGCCCTGTTGAATAAAGGCTTGTCGGGATCTTTATAAAGACTATTCAAAAAGTCTCTTGAGGTAACATATGAAAATCTGTTCAGATCATATTCAGGAGAACTTAAAATGGCAAGTATTTCGCCCGTGGTAGGTTCAATTGCTACAGCCGCACCTTTTTTGTCTTTAAATTCTTCTTCGGCAACTCTTTGTACATCGGCATCAATAGAAAGAAGCAAATCATGTCCTTTCCTCGATGCTACATCATCAGTTCCTTCTTTAAATTTCGCTATTTCTTTTCTTCTTGAATCAACAAGGATATAATTATAACCTTTTATACCCCTGAGAAATTTTTCATAAGTTTTCTCAAGACCGTTATTTCCAACATAGTCTCCCGGTTTATAATATTCATCTTCTTTTTCAAGCTGTTGAGGAGAAATTTCTTTGTTATATCCAAAAATGTGGGAGCCCATTATTTGTGCCGGGTATCCTCTCTGCATTTCAACTATATAATCTACTCCATGCAGGTGTTGAGAATTTTCTTCGAGCCAGGCAACAACTCTAAAATCAATTCCTCTTCTTATACGTATGGGAATGTACTTTGAGTATATTCTATTATTATAAAGAATTTTATCAATGTAACCCTGATCAACTTCTAAGACAGTCTCTAATATTTCATTCAAAGATTTATCATAATTAGCAGGGGTTATTCTCAAAGTATAAGCAGGTATATTACTTACAAGAACTTCCCCGTTCCTGTCAAGAAAGACTCCTCGTAATGGTATTTGTTCTATCGCCTTAATACTGTTATCGGCAGATTTTTCATCATACGTTCTATGCTGAATAATCTGCATCTGGAAAAGGCGGAAAACAAGAACAGCAAAAGTTATAATAAGAATAAAATATATTATTGTTCTTCTTTTTGAAGAAGCAAATGTAATACTGTTCAAGAGAGTCTCCTTCCCGGTAAAAACACAATAACCGATATGCTAATAATAGCAGTATATAATCCGGGTAAAAAACCTTGTTCAAAGAAAAGAAGTAAGAAATTTCTTTGTAATTCAGTTGTAGAAAAGAATGAATACACAATCGAGTCCACGATAGCACAGAGCATAACTATAAAAGAAAATACGTAACTGCCGGCATAAATGTCTTTTTTATTCTCATTCGAGAAATATCCCGCAATAAAACCGGCTATAGTCTTCGAGAGCATGGCGCTGCCCAATAAACTACCCGTAATAAGATCGAAAAGAAAACCAAAAACAAATCCTAAAACAGTGCCATAAACCTGACCGTAGCTGATTGAGTAAAAAACAAGCAGAATCAAAATTAAATCAGGTGTTGCATTATAAAAAGCAAAAAGCGGAATTATTGTGGTTTGTAATATCAACAAGGGGATAAAAAGAAGTATAGGGAAAATGTAGCGTGTTTTCACTTTCCGTCCCGCCTGTAAAAATTTAATTCAAGATTCTTTTTCTGTTTACTTTGTACAATACCCAAAACGAAAACATTTTCTACCGTAACAAAATCAACAAAAGGTTTTACTTTTACTTCATTAAAAATACCTTCTGCTACTTTACTTAAACCAAGTACAACTCCAACAGGCACAGGAATAGGTACAATTGAACTTAATTCCGAGGATATTATTCTATCTCCTGGTTCTATATCAAAGGTTTTTGGTACATCAACAATCACAAGGTCTTCTCCGTTCCACTTCAAAATGCCATCAACCCTGCTTCTCTCATCTTTTACGGCAAGCTTCAGATCGATATTTTTCAATGTCCTTGCAATAGCATAATCCTGGGAAGTAGAGTGAACAATACCAATTAATCCCATGTCATTAATTACAGGCATCCCGGGCTTTATACCATTCTTTTCCCCACCACTTATTGTAATAGTACTTTGCGATTTGGTTAATGATTTAGAAACTATTGTAGCAGGTATAAGAGGATAATTAAGAGTATCTTTTAGTGAAAGCAGTTTTCTTAACTCTTCATTAACAATTGCATGTTCTCTTAATTTGTTAACCTGAAGCATTAATTCCGCATTAATTTTTCTGAGCCTCTCATTTTCACTTTCTACTTTAGCCGTATTAATAACATCCGATATAACTGATGTAATCGTGGCAAATGCACCAAAAGCTAAAGAGTGAACTTTTTTGATTCCCGGTTTTTCATTGGAGGAGAGAATTATGAGGCTAAGTATTAAGAGAAGGACTAAAATTATGTATTCTTTAAATTCGTTCCAGATTTTAGAAAAAAATCTAAACATTAATATCTTCTGTTACGTATTAGCACTTTGCTGAAATGATTAAGGCTTTCAATTACTTTCCCTGTTCCGCGTACAACAGCAGTTAAAGGATCTTCTGCAACATGAACTGGAAGATTCGTTTCCATCCTTATTCTTTCGTCAAGCCCTTTCAATAACGCTCCGCCGCCGGTTAACATTACACCCCTGTCCAGAATATCCGCAGACAATTCAGGTGGAGTTCTTTCAAGCGATTGCCTCACTGCATCCACTATCTGAACGATTGACTCGTTTAAAGCTTCCCTGATTTCAACGGAACTGACTTCAGTAGTTTTAGGAACTCCTCCAACAAGGTCTCTTCCTTTAACCTGAATAGTTATCTCTTCTTTTAAAGGAACCGCGGATCCGACTTCACATTTAATTGCTTCACTTGTTCTTTCTCCAATAAGTATGTTATGATTTTTTTTGAAGAACTGCATTATCGCATAATTCATTTCATCGCCAGCAATCCTGATAGATTCTTCATTAACTATTCCCGACAGAGCTATAACAGCAATTTCAGTTGTTCCGCCACCAATATCAATTATCATATTTCCAACAGGAGCCTCAACGTCAATACCTATTCCAATAGCCGCAGCCATTGGTTCAGCAATCAGGTGTACTTCTTTTGCCCCGGCATGTTCAGCACTATCTCTAACGGCTCTCTTTTCAACTTCTGTAACTCCGCTTGGAACTGCAACAACAACTCTCCGGCTTGAAAGCATTCCGCCGCGGACTTTTTTAATAAAAGCTCTAATCATTCCTTCGGCAATTTCAAAATCGGCAATAACACCATCCCGCATAGGGCGTGTAACTCTTATTTCCTTGTGTTCTCTCCCCTGCATTTCCTTTGCTTTGTTACCGAGTGCAATTATTCTTTTTGTATTTTTATCGAAGGCAACTATAGAAGGTTCATTAAGGACAATACCTTTTCCCTTAACCCAGATGAGAGTGTTAGCCGTTCCCAGGTCTATAGCAATATCGGCTGAGATGAAATCAAATAATCCCATAAATCCTCTTAATGTTTAAAGTGTCTAATGCCCGTAAAAACCATGGAAATATTATTTTTATTAGCAGCATCAATCACCTCCTGGTCTCTAACAGAACCGCCTGGCTGAATAACTGAAGCAGCACCACATTTTATGATTTCAAGAAGTCCATCGGCAAAAGGAAAAAAAGCGTCTGATGCAGCGACCGAACCTTTAAGCTCCAAACCGTTTTGCTGAGCTTTCATGTGGGCAATTTTTGAAGAATCAATTCGTGACATTTGACCTGCGCCTACTCCCAGCGTTGCTCCATTTTTTGCAAAAATAATAGCATTTGATTTTGTATGTTTTGATACAATCCAGGCAAATAATAAATCGTGGAGTTCTTGTTCTGAAGGTTTTTTATCGGTAACAAATTTTAAGGAATTCCCGGATAGTGAAACAAGATCAGGCTCCTGTGATATTACTCCACCTGGAATATTTTTGAAATTCTTTCTTGTAGAACTTACCGACTTTAGCTGTCTCAGAAGCCTTCTATCCTTTTTCTTTTTAAGGATTTTAACAGCTTCTTCCGTGAACTCCTTGGCACATACAATTTCAAGGAATATATCGTTCAACTTCTGAGCCAATTGTTCATCAACAACAGAAGTGAACGCAACAATACCGCCGAAAGCAGAGACCGGATCGCACCTCAATGCTTTCCCGTATGCCTCAAAAGCAGATGAACCTTTTGCAGCACCGGCAGGATTGTTATGTTTAATTATTGTACAGGAATTATTTCCAAGTTCTTCAACTAATTCGACAGCCGCCACAAGATCAAGAATATTATTATAGGATAATTCCTTCCCGTGGAATGTCTCGAAGTATTCATTGAAACTTCCATAGATTTCAGCTTTCTGATGAGGGTTTTCTCCGTACCTCAAATTCTTTTCTAATTTATAATTCACTCTTATATAGGATGGTGGCAGAGAAAATTTATTCTCGAGATAGTTGCTGATATACGTATCATAATTTGCAGTATGAGAAAAAGCTTCTACAGCAAGTTTCTTACGCGTATCTTCGGAAACCTCACCGTCTTTCAATTCGGAAATAAAAGTATCATATTGTAAAGGATTGGTAAGAATAGAAACATACTTGTAATTTTTAGCTGAAGCCCTGATAAGACTCGGTCCCCCGATATCAATCTGTTCAATTATTTCATCAATAGTAGACCGGGGATTCTCAGCAGTTCTTATAAAAGGATAAAGATTAACACACACAACATCGATCGGGAAAATATTATTCTCTTTTGCTTCTTCAAGATCATTTTGATTTTCTCTTCGCATCAGTATACCACCAAATATCCTGGGATGAAGAGTTTTTACTCTTCCGCTAAATATTTCGGGGAAGCCTGTGATGTTACTAATTTCAGTTACTTCTACCCCGGAAGATTTTAATAGATTTGCAGTATTTCCTGTTGCAATTATTTTATAACCGGATCCTGTCAAGGTTTTCGCAAAGTCAACAACATTTGTTTTGTCCGATACACTTATTAATGCAGATTTTTCCACTAAATACTTTTTATAATTTTTAATTTACAACTAATCTATTGTTAACAACATTAATATTGCCATCTGCAAATTTGCTTATAACATACGGAAGCAATTTATGCTCAACCTGAAGGACTCTTTCTGCAATCTCTCCGGGAGAAGTAACATCCGATATATCGACACACTGTTGTGCAATTATTCTGCCGGTATCATAAGTTTCATCTACAAAATGAACTGTTGCACCGGAAACTTTAGCCGACGATTCAAAAACAGCTCTATGTACATTTATTCCATACAACCCTTTTCCACCGAATGAAGGCAAAAGAGCAGGATGAATGTTAATAATTTTGTTTTTGTATTCAGATACAATGGAACCTGGAATTAATTTTAGAAATCCTGCCAATACAACAAGTTCTGTATTATATGAAATAAGTATCCCGGCAAGATTTGAATAACTAATACAGCCTTCTTTATCTCCTACTGTATAAGTCGGTATAGAATTTCTTTTGGCAATTTCAAAAGCGGCACATTGTAACTTATCACTGAAAACAGCTTTAATCTTTATTTTACCTTTTAGTAATTCCGAATTTAAAATTGCCTCAAGGTTAGAGCCTCGCCCGGAAACAAATACAACTATATTCAATTTTTAATACTAAAGTCGCTTAAAAATTAGTTAAATAGTGAAATATTGTCAATTAAAAGATAAAAAGGTCAATGTAATTAATTGTTATAGCTGTTCTTTCTGTCTAAGTGAATAAAGCAAAGTCTTCAACTTATTCTGATAATCATAATCATCGTAGTCCTCAGCCTGCTCTATAAAATAATTTGCAGCAACAATATCTCCTAAAAAGTAATTAGCTCTTGAAGCATAGTAACAGGCATATGGTAAAATCCACTTTTCCTCCATAACTTCTGTCTTTAGAGCAGCAGAGGCAAGACTAAGAGACTCATTATATTTACCAAGGTTAAAGGCTGCTTCATTTAAGTAAAGATACGCTTCTGCTTTCAACTTGTTGCCTGTAATTTTTTTCAGAGCGGAAGTTAGTGAATCATAGGCACCACTGTAGTTCCCGCTCTCGATCATATTAGCAGCTTTAATAACAGTAATTTCATTTTCGGACAATGTTCTTTTAAAGTAAATACTCCCTTTGCGTTTTGCGTAAATATCATCATCCAGATCCATATTCCCGTTTTCACAGGAACCGAAATAAACTATGGCACTATCTCTTAAGTCCATTATTTCATAGCTCACTCCCAACCGGTATGCGGCAATACCTGTATAGTCATTATCCGGTGTAGTCTGAAGAAATTTTTTGTAATGGATAATAGCAGAATCATATTCATTTTTCTTATAAAAAACATCTCCTATTAAAAAATTGGAGAACGCAATAACCTGGTCAAATTTTTCATCATCCCTGTTTACAATTTTTATTAAAATTTTCTCAGCAGCATCAAGTTTTCTTTCCTTTATATTTAAAGATGCAAGAGAGTACTTAAACAAAATGTTCTCAGGATACTTATTAACAAGATTTGTTAAATAATATGTGGCGTCGGTATAATCCTGTGTAATCTGTGAATAATAATATTGAGCCTCTGTCTTAGTGTAATTCCCTTCATCTGCTGCTAATTTTATATACCTGATACCGAGCTCTTTATCTCCGCCCATACCGGTAAGCTTTAAAACCCATCTGAAAGCGCCCGGTGTTTGTCCAGCAGCAAAATTATACAGACCCAATCCCAAATAAGCATCATATCTCTCAGGGTTAATTTCAATTGCATCGTTAAGAAACGAATCTGATTTTTTACCCGCCCAAACTGCATCGAGATAATTTTCAGCAGAAGCAAAAGCAATTGCTCTATATGAATAATTTGAACCGACCAGGCAAAGGAGCACATCGTCATCGGGATTCAGTTCGAGCAGTTCGAGTCCCTTCTCTATCGCAGAATCAGAATAAGTCGTAAAAATATTTAAGTCGTTTTTATCTTTGCTGCTGAGATAAAACCAAACGTAAATTCCGGAAAGATAATGATAGCCCTCCGGTCTGTCAGGATATTTCTTTATTACGTCTCTGAATATGTCTTCGGCTTTATCCCATCTGAAGTGATAACTTTGTTCCAGCCCCAGCATAATACTTCTTTCAAAGGGAATTTTTGATTGGGCAAAAACATTGACAGAAACAATTAGAAAAAATATTATTAAACAAATCTTTTTAGCAATAGTGTTTATCATATATCATACTATCATTTACAGTTAACAAAGCCTGATTTATTTTTCAACGGGTTGCGCTTCTTTTTCTTTAGAATAAATAAGCGAAGCTTTCACGAACTCCCTGAAGAGTGGGTGTGCTTTAGTCGCTCTCGATTTTAACTCGGGATGAAACTGGCATCCGAGAAACCAGGGATGGTCTGGAATTTCAATCATCTCAACGAGCTGGCGGTCGGGAGAAAGCCCGCTGAAGATCATGCCATGCTCAGCTAAAGTCTTTCTGAATTTATTGTTTACTTCAAAGCGATGCCTGTGTCTTTCTGAAATGAAATTACTTTTGTAAGCATTATTTGCCAGGGTATTTTCTTCGAGGTTGCAGGGATAAGCACCCAGCCTCATAGTTGCGCCCATATTCTTAATATTTTTCTGATCGGGCATAAGATCGATAACGCTGAAATTATTTTCTCTGAATTCCGAGCTGTTAGCTTTTGAAATACCACATACATTCCTTGCAAACTCAATTACTGCACATTGAAGACCAAGACATATTCCCAAAAAAGGAATTTTATTTTCTCTCGAGTAACGGACTGCCTTAATTTTTCCTTCAATCCCTCTTTCGCCAAATCCACCGGGGATTAGAATACCGTGAACATCCTGAAGAAGTTTATCGGGTGAAACATCATCTAATTCTTCTGCTTTTACCTGTCTTACAATAACTTTAGTATTATTTTCTGCACCGGCATGAACAAAGGATTCCATTATACTTTTATATGCATCGAGATGATCTGTGTACTTACCACACAAAGCTATTTCAACCGTGTCAACAGGATCCTTTATATTCTCGACAAGCTTTTCCCAATCTTCAAGCTTAATTTTTCTATCGGGAAGATTCAATTTATTTACAACTATCTGGTCAAATTTTTCCTTAAAAAGAACTAACGGCACTTCGTAAATTGAAGAACAATCGTAAGCAGAGATAACCGATTTGGATTCAACATTACAAAAGAGTGCAATCTTATCTCTTAAATCTTTCGTAAGCTTTTTCTCTGAACGGCAGATAAGTAAGTCCGGCTGGATACCGAGTGCAAGAAGGTTTTTAACACTATGCTGAGTCGGTTTTGTTTTAACTTCACCTGCAGCAGGAATAAAAGGCACGAGAGTTACGTGTATGCTCATCGTATTCTTTCTGCCAAACTGAAGCATAAGTTGTCTCATCGCTTCTATAAACGGAAGACTTTCAATATCCCCGACGGTTCCGCCTATCTCGGTAATTATTATATCATATTCACCGAGCTCTGCAAGCTTGGTCATCCTGTATTTTATTTCATCCGTTATATGAGGAATTACCTGCACAGTTGCCCCGAGGTAATCTCCCCGTCTTTCCTTAGTAATTACCTCGTTATAAACCTGTCCTGTTGTAGTGTTATTTGCACGGGTCATATTTACATCCAGAAAGCGCTCGTAATGACCAAGATCAAGATCGGTTTCAGCACCATCATCTGTTACATAAACCTCGCCATGCTGAAACGGATTCATAGTACCGGGATCAACATTTATGTAAGGATCGAACTTCTGAATTGTTACTTTGTAACCACGCTGCTTTAAGAGGAGACCGAGTGAGGAGGCGGTAATACCTTTTCCGAGTGAAGAGACCACACCACCTGTGACGAATATAAACTTTACTTTTTTCCGATACACCATTCTATTTGTTTTTGTGTTGAAATATAGAATAAGCTGAGACGAAAAACAAAAAATATTTTAATAAAGATAAAGTTCATTAAAGATTTTCCAAGGCTATCATCAATTTTACAAAAACAGAAGGCAAAAGGCTTGGATAAAATATTATTTTTCTTTACCTTAAAAACAAAATTACCGGCTATTAAAAAAGTGAGGAGTCATGAGAATATCTATACTGCTCAGGGGAACTTTAATTTTTTCTCTTAATATTTTAATTCATTTAAGCTGTTCAGAAGAACCGCCTAGTTCTTCAGGAGAAGATCCAGGTAATACCGATTTCACGCTTGCAACAACGGTTAATATTGGTGCCCAGGGAGGAAGCATCTCTACCGAAGAATTTTCCTTAACTGTTCCTGCAGGTTCCTTTAGCCAGTCAAATGAAATAAAATTATACTCTAAAGAAGATACTACTTTATTTGGCGAAGATGCGGCTACAAAAATGTTTAAGCTTGAAGGACTGCCTTCTGATTTCACAACTACAATAAGGGTTGCTCTTAAATATAACAGACCACTTACCGATGAATCATACATAGCTGTCAGTGAAGATATTGCAGATCAGTTTACCGGCGAATCTTCAACAGTTTACGACTTAAAAGAAACTTCCGATTCCGCCGGGTTTTTAATTGGATATATAGAGCCTCCCCCGGATAACTCAAGTTTGTTTTATTTAGGTAAAAGCACTTCTGTAAAGGGTGAAGTGGATAAGATTCTTCAGGGTTTGGATAAACATAAAACAACTGAAACCATCAATTTCAGATTTAAATATCCTATATCTTACGAACCTTTTATTCCGGAATTATCTTCTATTTTAGAAAAAAATTATGAATTACTTATAGATTCATTAGGATTATATTTTGGCAAAGATATTTACCAGGATAGTCTGTGGACTGTTGAAATAACCAAGTTTCCTGGTAAGAGCGCGGAATATATTTGGTATGAGGGGTGGAGAGCAGGATCTTTTTATGTAAACAGTGAAAGAATAAGCAATATTTCTATATTAAAATCTGAACTTGAAATCGAATCGGGCTTGTCACTCTTATACATTGCTTCCGATGAACAAGTTGATTATGAATATTGGGATTCGGGCAACAGCTGGTTTTTTCATACACTGCGTGTATGGTCATTAGAATTATTTTCCACATCCAAAAATTTACTTTACCCGGATGATTACTATCCATATTTTAGTCTCCGCCAAGGTGATTGGAATTACATTTATCCTGTATTTAGTGGTATTAAATATGGTGCCTTTACAGGATATGGATCTCTTGACTTTACTTCTCATGGTTTTGGTATGGCGGCATTATTGAAATACCTGTTTGATTATAACAAGCTTCAAAAGTACCAGGTTGGAGAAATTTATAGGGCAATACAGGAAGGAAAAGATCCGTTAGCCACTTTAATAGAGAAAATTAATGGATTAAAAGCCGACTGGTGGCCCGATTTTTTTAAACATTATGTTGGCGGCGGAATATATAATATAAGCAGCTCAGTATTTACTAATAATATTTACGGCGAATGGAGTATTAATAATGATGACGATACTTTAAGAGTATATGATTCCGATGAAGAATTGCGTTATGCCGACCTTTCCGCAAAAAGCTTCATAATAAATCTCAATCATTCAACTATAGATGAATCAAAAAAATTACAAATTACGATTGAAGGAGACGGTGGAAGTGCGGGCTTAAGCACACTTGTTTTTAGCAATAACAATTCAACATTAGAATACCTTGGGCAAACTAATACAGGGATAATTGAAATCTCAGACCTAAAAGGTTTCTATGATAGTGGAATAAGACAATTTTTTTTAGTTGCAGTAAACAGCTTAGGCATACCGCCTTATGAAGACCATTCGGATATTAAATTAACGTTAAAAGTAGGAGGAAAACCGGATAACGGCGGCGGTAACGAACTGGATTATACACATTGCTGGGTTATTGTAACAGTTGGAGATGAAACTTATGAAGTAACTGATTTTGGAACAGGAAATACTTATGAAAGTTATACCTGCTGCCAGGATTTCGGTGATGTAACCTATGAAGGATCGTTTTCGGGTAATACTTTTACAGGCAATTATAGCAATACAATCGAATCCGGAACTATTACCCGTACGTGGGAAGGAACAATTACTATTGATATAGATGGAGCCCTGGAGTTTGCCAATGTGAGTTTCACTCTCAATTTTACCCATTATGATAGCAACAATTCTCAGGAGACTAAGATAGATGAAAAATTCATAGCAGCAAACATACCTTTGAATGGTTCCCTTGGAACTACAGGTACTTATGCAGTTGAAGGAAACCAAACCTGTGACCATATACTTTCACTTGAAGTATATCACAAAAGTGGTCTTGCAAATGATCCTAATACTGGCTCTGAAGAAAATTTAAAAAGCTTTGATTGTGATGTTGGCGGAGAGAGAATCACAATCTTCTTTTCAAAAGAATAATTTTTGGTATGAAAACTAAACGATTATTATTTATTCTGATAGCAGGTATATTTTTATTCCAGTTCCGATAAAAACCCTGTAAACCCAGAACCAGAACCGGCAGCAACTAAAATTATCGGAGCTACCGGTGGTTCAGTTACAACCGATAACAGTATTACACTCACCGTACCTCAGGGTGCTTTAAAGCAGGATACATAGATTTTACAAAATGCTGGTTTCAGGTTAAAGTAGGATCAAGTACTTTATCAGTCACTTTTTTCGACGATAGCATTTCAGTATTAGCTGCAACAAGCGGTATAAGTTTTATAGGATCTTTTAGAGGAAGTTTTTCAAATAATACATTTACAGGATCGGTGGATACTTCAGTTTACTATGACTCAGTATCAGGCTCGATAACAGTAGAATTAAATGAAGCCCACGACGCAGTTACAAATGTGAGTGTTTCCTTAAATATTGGCAACCAATTTTACAATAGTAATAATCAATTCATCGGAGATAATATTCAGTCGGTCGGGTCTTCTTCAAGTACTTTCAAAATTGAAGGTACACAAACCTGCGATCAAATAAGTTCATTTACCAAACATACTGTTTATGAAGACCGCGAAGAAACGTTAGAAAGTTTTGAGTGTGATGTCGGTGGCGAACATATAACTATTTATTTTTCAAAATGATACACTTGCCTGCTTACATAACTTTAATTTACACAAGCCGGTTATTCTTGTTGCTTAAATTAGTTATTTTGTGTAAAATATAGTGACTCAAAAAATTTAGAAAGGGGAGTCTTTTCTATGAAGTGGGTAGTCTAATGAATAGCTTTCCTAAATGGACACCCTATAATAATCCTTGTCCATTCATCAGAACTAAAAATTTATTTGGGAATACTTTATTCCACCTGCAGAAACGCTGCCCGCTCAAGGAAGCTTATACCGGATTTTGCAGAAACAATTTTTGTTGAGGAGAAATCTAATGAATATTTCTACATCCAATCCCGGTTTTAAAAAAAGAATCCTTAAAGATATAATTTTTAGTTTCAGCATAATTATAATTATATCTTTAATGGGAGGCTGCGGACCAAGTGCGGGGTTTCTGAACGTTATTCCAAACGACAATAATATTGAATACCAAAATAAAGAATATCCATTGCCGGATGGAAGCATCATTAATGAAACAGAATATACGTTGCCGCAATCATTAAAAATACAACAAATTGATTACGAGAATTCAACTGATGCAGTCTTTATTAAATATACTGACACCAAATATTCTGATGAAGAACATGGATTTCTTTTGTTCAATAATGAGGATAATAAAACATTATGGACCGCAAAAACCAATATGTCCTATACATTAATGAGGAATAATGACTTAATACTTAAAGATCCGCTCGGCGGTAAACTGTATGATGCACCTTCAGGGCTTTTCGTACGAGACATAGAACCTTATTTAGTTCTTGCAGATGATCGGAATACCTTAATGATAAGCCCTGATACTTTTGCGTTGGTTGACATACACAGCGGGGAAAAAATCTGGGAACGACCCGGACACGAGTGGGTCGGATTCAGACAACATTATATTATTGAAGACAGGTGTTACGTTGTTGCCGAAGGATTACATTCTTTGGAACTTAACGAAGGAACTACCTGGGAATATTTAACTCCTACCAGTTTCACAAATGTAGGGAAAGAAATAGCGAAAGAAGTTGCCCTCTCTTGTTTATTTGCTTTAGCCGGTGGCTATAATACATCAACCTATAAACCGGATATTACTATGAACATGAATTCCGACCCATTGGTTAGCGACGATAAAGTTTATTTTGCCGCACGGGATAAGTTAGTATGCCTCGACAAACTTACCGGGAAACTAATTTGGGAAAGTAATATAGACCCCGAACTGGAATCAATGTCGTTATATGAAATATCCGACAATGAAATTGCATTGGTAGGAAAAGGTATGAAGATTTTAAATTATGTTTATCAAAAATCCGATCCGCCTTCAATAAGAATAATTCAAAAAAACGATGGGAAAATAACCGGCGTCTTCATGATGGATAATGAAGCTATCGTCCAGGGTTTTACAAGTACGGACGAAAACTTGTTTCTACTTACGGCAGACCAATTATTGGTCTTTGATAAAGAACTAAAACTATTGGGTATTTCTGAGTCGACACAGGAATACGGAAATTTTTCTAATATTCTTATTGCCTCAGATACTCTGGTTATCCGCACCTCTAAAGGATTATTAGGTTTTTCGAAAGAGACTTTTTCCGAAGTATGGTTTCAATACTGCGAGTTGCCTCCTGTCGATACTAAAGAAGAATGGATAAAACCTCTTTTTGAGAAAAACAAAATTAATGAACAAAGCCTTTATCAATGTGGGTTTTATTGGACTCCTAATGAAACCTATGGAATAACTGCCTATGATTTAAGTAGTGGAAAGGAAGTTGCTAAAGTAAAATTGCTTAGCAAAAATATTAAAACCTTCAATGACCAATACTATATTGATTTCGACAGCAATAAAATTAAATTCATCTCATTCAAGGATAATACAGAGCTGATTTTAAATGATATGGAGGAGCCATGTTATTGAAAAGCATTTTTATTTTGATTTTATTTTTTGCTGCTGTTGTTGAAGCGCAGGATTATAATGTTAAGATAAATTTAAAAGACGGAAATATAATCGAAGGAAAATTATTAAAAATTTCCGCTCAGGGAGTAGATATAAACCCGGGAGGGAATGTAAAATACAGGTTTGTTTCTGCGGAAAGAATAAAAAATGTAGAAATTGTAGAATTAAATAAAACAATTGAATATCCATTATCAAATGCTGATCTACCGGAAGAAATTATGGATAATGAAATTGATTACGGTTCCGGGCAGCAGGCTGGTTTTCCTAGATTCATAGGTATCGGTTCGGGCGGATATTCTTCTGTTGGCGGAGATTATTATTGGGGTTTTAATTCCGGCTTTAATTTTCGCTTAGGTATGTATTATCTCTTTCATGATTCAAACCCTACCGCAAGCAGATACTTTATTGGGTTTACATATAGTCACTCTTCTGTTACAGGTGATAAGATATATACTTATGATCCTAAATTATTATTAAATGAATATAGTTTTGAATTCGGTACAACAACAGGACTCTTCAATGGCGGTCATTATTTATATGGACTATTAGGACTTGTAATAGTATCAAACGAAGTCTCAATGGAAATTGAATCACAAAATGGAGTTACCTCTACGTTAAATGTAAATGAAACAAAAGCAGCGATAAGAATAGAAGGAGATGGCTCTATCTCTCTTGGTTCCAAAATATCTATTTTAATTTCCTTAGGCTATGATATTGTTTTGGGTCCAAAAGAATATAAAACATATTATAATCCAAATGAACCAAATTTTTCAATTGCAGGAGGAATATTAAATTTATCTATCGGATTATCATACGGTTTTTTATAAAAGATAGTTAATTTTTAATTAGCAGATTTTCCTGATTCTCAAATAACGGTTTGATATACACGGAGGGAATTTTATGCTTTCTTTAAGCATTTTTTTTACTTCCCCTCTATTGCCCTTTTCATAAACTCGCTTGTAACGGATTTTGGTCTTATAAGCGGGAACATCATTCCCCTGTTAACAACGGCTTGCGCTGTTAAGCCAAGGCTTCTTGATACGGCAAATAAAACCGTATAGTAAGAAAATTCTTTCATTCCATAATGATAAAGCAGCGAGCCTGAGATTGCGTCAACATTTGGCCAGGGATTCTTTATTTTCTCAATCTTCTTTAATTCTTCAGGAACGACTTCAAACAGTCTTGTTACTGTTAAAAAAACGGGATCGTCCGGCAGATGTTTTTTGCCAAACTTCATAAATGCATCGAACCTCGGATCAGTAACTCTTAAAACAGCGTGTCCGTAACCCGAAATTACTTTCCCAGCATCAATTGTTTCTTTGACAAAAGCTCTGATCTGTTCAGTAGATGGAGTTCCATTAAATTTATTCATCAGGTCGAGAATCCATTTTAACGTTTCCTGGTTTGCCAAACCATGTAAAGGTCCTGCCAGACCATTAAATCCTCCCGACAATGAATAATAAAGATCGGATAAAGCAGAATTGATTGTCTGTGTAGTAAGTGCGCTTACGTTTCCACCTTCGTGATCGCTATGAAGGACAAGATAAAGCTTTATCAGATTATAAAATTCTTCTTTATCTGTTTCTATACCGAGCATATGAACATAATCGCCGGCAATATCCATTTCATGATCGGGCTCGATTATCTCTCCTTTATTAAAATGGTGCCTGTAAACAGCAGCGGCAACAGCAGGTATTCTTGCTACAATATTTAAAGCGTCTTCAAGAGTTGGTTTCCAAAAATCTTCTTTTTTCAATCCCATGTATTCTTTTGCAAAAACAGATTCACGCTGCATACTGAGTAAAGCAGTATCGAGCATTGTCATCGGGTGAGAATCCCCCGGCATTGCTTTTAAAACGTCCCATACATAACCGGGAACTTCTTTTCTCTTTCTTATTTCTGCGCTAAAATTTTCAAGTACATTTTTATCAGGCAATTCACCTGTCAGCAGCAAATAATAAATCTCTTCAGGAGTTTTATCAACCAGGTCTTTAAGATATCTCCCCCTGATTATCAATCCCTCTTCCTTGGGAACTCTGGATGTATCGCAAATCAATGCTCTGATATCACGCATTCCACCATAAACCTGGCTTATAGTAACTTCGGATATTACTTTTTCCCCTGCTTTGTTTAATATTTCGTGTGCTTCTTTACGCCAGTAGGCAATTTTTTCGGAGAGTTTATCGAGTATATTTGACATAAATTTAACACTAAAAAAGATAAGTTAATTAAAGAAAATTGGTTTGTTAACATAGCCCTTTTTTGTTAGTATTTCAACTTATTTAAGCATTAATTGGTGTTGCCATTAATATTTTATTTAACAATTTTTTCGGTGAGGTTTTCAATTATTTACAGCAAGACTCCAACAGAACCGGAAGGATTATAAAGGGCTGGACAAAGTTTTTTATACTTCAGAAAAGAGTATTTTTTATAAAAGCTTCATCATCCCTTCTTGTTATCTATTTTAATTCAATAAAATCTAAACTTTGAAACTATAAAAATTGTCTAAGCTTAAACTAATACAACTGCTATTGATAGCCAGTTTTTTTACTAATTCATTTGCGCAGGATGCACCGGGTGAAAACAACTGGGATAAAAATCTCGAAGGGAAAATTATAAACAGCATTTTCTTAAAAACCTTAAATGTAGCCGGTGAGTCTGTCGATGGAACTATTTCCTCAGACAGTACCTGGATCAATAATCTTGCAAACTCATTCCACTATAAAACGCGAAACTGGGTTATCAGGGAGAGATTACTTTTTAGTAAAGGAGAAAAATTAAACTATCGTACTATTTACGAAACTGAAAGATTACTAAGAAGCAGTAATCTTTTTTTAGACGTGAAAATAAATGTGTTTCCTTCCCCTGTTTTCAGGGACGAGGTTGAAGTAGTAGTTATAACAAAGGATAAATGGACTCTTACTTATCTCGCTTCATACAAGCCGGGTGATAAATCGGGATACCTTGGCTTAAAGGATAACAATTTTGTCGGGCTCGGTCATTCCGCAAACGCAGTTATAACTTATAATAACGATCCTTCAATCGGATGGGGCGGAAAAATCGGTTACACAGCAGCAAATATTAAAGGATCATACACAGACGCTCATCTGAATTTTGAAGCGAACAAAAAATACGATATTAAAAGTATAGGTCTGACAAAGCCTTTTATAACTTATGAAACAGAATGGATAGCAGGTTTCGAACTAAAGTGGGAAAGAAATACTTATGAAGCTTATAATGAGAATGATGAACTGATATCTTTACCGCTGAAGAAAAAGATACAGGATTTATGGGTAGGAAGGGCATTTCCTATTAATATTTCCAACGGCTTTAAAAAAAGTAATTCCAACCTGATTACTTCACTTAGGATTTTGAGTCTCAATCACTCGGAAAGACCGTACAACCCTATGCAGTTCAGAATTTTTGAAAACAGTACTATGTTACTTTTGGGAATTGGATTAGTAAGCAGGAGTTTTTATAAGGACAAATTTGTTCAGCAGTTTGGAACAACAGAAGATATTCCTGTCGGAGGGATGATAAATCTTTCTACAGGTCCCGAAAAAAGAGAATTGAGCGACAGGTGGTACTTCGGTTTGGAAACTGTTTACTCAAATTGGTATGATGATTATGGCTATTTTTCAGGAAGAGTTGGTATTGGAGTTTTCAGAGGCAAAAATAAGTGGGAACAAACTACATACAGGTTGAATTTATTATACAATACGTATCTCTATAAATGGGAAATCTGGAAATACAGGATATTTATGAATTATGATCTCATGTTAGGATATAACAGAATATCCGGCGAACAAACATATTTATATTCCGGCATCGGGTTACGTGGCATAAATAAAACTTCTGTTGCCGGAACAAAAAGGTTGGTGTCAAATCTCGAGGCAAGAATATTTAGTCCTTATGAACTACTTGGGTTTGTAATAGGCGGAGTTGCCTTTACTGATTTTGGACTTATTGCAGAATCAAACAGAGGCTTTTTAAGCAGCAGGTTTTACCAGGGCTACGGAGCTGGAATCAGGATAAAGAACGAGTCGATTATTAGCGCAGCGTTTGAATTGATTTTTGTTTTTAATCCATACAATCCTCAGAATAAAGGAGCAGCATTTTCCGTTTTACTCTCGACAAATTTTGCAATCGGAATAAGGGATATCGGGTATTCAAAGCCATTTGTCGAGTCATTTTAATTTTTCTTATACCGGGTCATATAGACAATTTTTTTTTATTTTTAAGTAATGAAATCATCAGGAATAAAAATATTAATACTCTTTTTAGCCGGGATTGTTTTCTTAAATAATTCTTTTGCACAGGATACAACATCGAGCTTAGCTTATAAAAAAAACAAACCTAACAAGAGACCGACTCCCTTTTATCAACCCGATTTAGCTTACAGATTATGGCAGCAATTCAATTTAATAAGAGAAGCAAACTCAGGCAATGCTTTTGCTCAACACGAACTCGGACTCAGATATTTGTTGGGAGACGGGGTTGTTGCAGATACTACACTCGGAGGTACATGGATTAAAAAAGCCGCCGATCAGAATCTAACATCTGCAATTTTTAATTATGGTATTCTACTGCTTAATGGGTGGGGAGTAAAGTGGAATCCTTTTAATGCTTTCAAATATTTTTATAAGGCTGCAAGCGATGGTATGGCACAAGCTGAACACATCGTCGGATTATTACATACGGATAACCTCGTTGTTAAAAAAGATTATCTCCAGGCTTATAAGTGGGTTAAAAAGGCTGCCGATCAAAAGTATGAACCTGCCGAAGAATCTCTTAAAGAATTAATGAGTAAGATACCCGCAGGTACTCTTGATACTTTGTCTGACAAAGAAAAATTACGTTTAGATAATTCTATCGATAAAGATAATTCATTGTCTTCAACTCTCGGGCTCGTGTTTATAGATTTCGATTCTATTTCAGATTCTGCAGAGCAAATTACAGATAAAATGCTGGTCGATGATCTTTCAAATCCCGGGAATAAAGAAACTTCTGATACTCTAACGGAAGCAGCAAAATCGTTAGAGGACATAGATAAAAATAAGATTGCGAATTTACTGCAGCTTGCAGATTACGGAAGTCCGGAGGCTTTAACCTTCCTCGGAAAATTATATGAAAAAGGGATTTACTTTCCAAAAGATGATGTTACAGCAGCTTCTTATTATATAAGAGCAATAAGATTTGATTCTCCACGGGCAAGCAGATTGATTTACGATCTTTCTAAGGACAATGAATTTCAGAAAAATGTTCAGACACTTTCCGAAAAGAATGATCCCGAAGCATCTTTTGTCTGGTATTCTTTAACGGCTCTCGGTTTCGATTACAGGATTGCAGAAAGCGATGCCGTTAACCTTTTACATAAATCGACGGCATCCGGTTATTTGCCTGCAATAAATGAACTGGCTCTAAATTACTATACAGGTAATCACGTTAAAAAAGATAGACAAAAAGCTTTAGAGTTATGGCACTCGGCAGAAAAGCTTAATAACCCCGAAGCTAAGATTCAGATTGCAGCAGGAATTATTTTTGGAGAAATAGAATCGGATGATGTTACAGAAATTATAAAATACCTGATGGAATCCGCTGAAAAAGGTTCGGTTCTCGCTCAGGTCGCATTAGGTTTTGCATACGAGAACGGAACGGGTCTGGACAAAGACATGGCGCAGGCAGTAAAATATTACAGGTTCGCAGCGCAAAGAGGCAACAGGTTTGGCTATAGGGAACTAAAGAGAATGTACGATGAAATCCGACCTGATGATACGTTATTCAGAATTAATTAATGTTATAATTTAACAGCAGTCATATGAAAAGAAGAATATCCACTAAAGCAAAAAAGCTTTACGATTTCTACAAAAGCGATTTAACAATTAAAGATGTTGAAAAGCTTATTGTAAGAGATGTACCTGAGTTATATGATTTTTATGCCGGTAGAATGGAAAAACCCGGGAACACAAAAAATAAACCCCACAGGATAATTCTTTTCATAAAAAATCTTTTTATTGAATTCCTCGAGCAGCTAACTCCTATCCGGAGGATAATCTTTTCCGGCGCTTTGGTAATTTATCTGCTTTCTTATCTGAACAGTGACTGGCAGTGGGCAACGATAGCATTTGTTCTTGTTTGCCTTTTAATAGCATTCGAGCTTGCGGATAAATTGACTGCAAAAGATGAGCTCGCTGTTGCACGGAAAATTCAAAAATCGCTGATGCCTAAAGCTCCACCGTACAATGATCAATATGAAATAAGCTGCTTTATGGAAAACGCAAAGGAGGTCGGCGGAGATTACTACGATTTTATTAAATGCGAAAATACAACCGGGAAATTATATGTTGTTGTTGGAGATATTTCCGGCAAAGGTATGGCGGCTGCCCTGCATATGGTTCAGGTTCAATCAATCCTTCATCAAACAATCTATAATTGCAGGACTCCGAAAGAAATCCTTTCATCAATCAATAAAAATATTAAAAGAATACTGCCGCTTGGTTCTTTCTTTACGGTTTGTATTGCTTCTATCAATCCTGATGGAAGTCTTTTGTTATCAAGAGCCGGTCATCTTCCTGTTCTTTATTATCAAAAGAATGAAAATACTTTTAAAAACCTTTTGCCAAAAGGTATCGGTATCGGGATTGCGGAAAACGGATTGTTCGACAGTACATTAGAAGAAATTTGTATTAAACCTTCTAAAAATGATATCCTGGTTTTTTATACCGATGGTGTTATTGAAACAAGGAATAAATTCAAACAGGAATATGGAGAAGAAAGGCTGAGACAAATTATAAGTAAGTACAAAGATTTTTCGTCAAATGAAATTATAAATTCAATCATTGAAAATATATCTCTTTTCAGAGATGACACCCCTTCTCATGATGACTTTACACTTGTAATATTGAAAGCTAAGTAGTATTTCTTATTTCTGTCTGTTAATCCTCTACGAGGATTATAAATTCCGGGGAGTCTCATTTGTTACAATAATATTACCTCTACGAGGTAAAAACAAGCCTGAGCAAAACTATTTATTAGAAATAAAACCATCGTAGATAGTTAATCATTGTAGAATAATCTTATCCACGTTTTAATTAAATCCTCGTAGAGGATTTATAAATTTGTGATAAAATATTTTAAGTTAAGAATGATTTTTTAACGGTGGTACAACTACCTTCTGCAAAACAAAAAATCCAACAACGAAAAAAATACCTATTGCCAGAGCAGCAAATCTTTCATTAGAGATATCCGATACAATGCCATAAATCAATGGTCCTACAACAGCAGAGGATTTACCGAAGAGCCCGTCATAAAAACCAAAAAATTCAGCTTCCCTTTCTTTAGGAGTCAGCAACGCCATCAAACTGCGGCTACACGATTGAGACGACCCGATTGCCAGCCCTGCGAGCAAACCAACAATATAAAATTCAGAAACGGTTTGAACAAAAAAGGCGCCTATAACAACAACAATCCATACAACCAACGTTATGGAAATAGTTTTTTTAGGACCGATATGATCCGAAATTATTCCGAAAATAAAAGATCCTGCAATAGCAGTACTTTGAACGATAACAAAGAAAATAATTACCTGCTCGTCACTCATATTCAATATATTCGAAGCAAAAATAGAAGCGAAAGCAATAATTGTAATTATAGCGTCGTTATAGAGAAAAAAAGCAAACAGAAACCTCGATATGGGAGGATACTTTTTCCTGAAGAAAATATTTTTAAGTGTTTCAAAACTTTTATTTATGCCGTTCCTAATCAAATCTGTTTTAATAACTTCAGAGGTTTGCGGTTCCCTCACAAAAAGAAAAAGTGGAATTGAAAAAACAAAAAAGAAGAGAGCAGCAACAACAAAAGTTAGTCTTATATAATAATAGTAGTCTGGAGAAGTGCTCTCAGGCAGCATAAACATTACTATTAGCAAAACGGCAAGAGCACCGACATAACCCATAGCAAAACCATAGCCTGATACTCTGCCAAAATTCTTTTTTTCAGTCAGGTTGGGCAAAAATGCATCGTAGAATACAAGCCCGGCTTCAAAGCCAATATTAGCTAAAACAAAAAGTGCAAAACCTAAAAGGATATCTCCGCTTTTCACAAAGAACATCAGCAGAGTGCAGCAAACCGAAAGTAGAGTAAATATTAATAAAAATCTTTTCCTGTTGCGGGATACATCGGCAATTGCCCCGAGAGGCGGACTTAAAAAAGCTGCGATTACCATGGAAACGCTTACTGCAAGTCCCCAAATCCAGTTTTGACCGCCTGCTACATAATTGGAAAAATATTTAGAGAATACAACCGTAACTATGATAACGGAGAAAGATGTATTTGCAAAGTCAAAGAGGGTCCAGACAAAGATTTTTCCTCTATCTTTCATCCGCTATTTTTTCGTATCTATTTTGGAAATTGTTTCTTCAACCAGTCCCCTGCCGGATTTATTTAGTGTACCACTTTTTTTCAATTCGGAAAGAATAGCATCCAGTATTCCGTTTATAAATTTTCCGCTGCGTGCCGTACTATATTCTTTAGCAATTTCTATAGATTCATTAATAGAAACTTTAGGAGGAATATCGGGAAAATATAACAGCTCACAGATTCCCATTCTTAAAAGTATTTTGTCAATTAAAGCAATCCTGTTCATTTCCCAGTTAGCAACGCGTTCCTGGATTTTTTTATCCAGCTCGCTGCTGAACTTTATGACCCTTGAGATTAATTCATCTGCAAACTCTTTATCGGTTTCATCGTCAACGCCTTCGAGCAAAGACTGCACTGTTGCCTTATGCCCTTCATGATTCATTTCGTATGCATAAAGAATCTGTAAGACTTTTTCTCTTATTATTCTTCTTTTAAAAACTTGCGCCATATTATCTTAAGACATTATTAATCATATAGCAAAACACCAAAAAAGAACCATGGCTTCACATTCCCTTATTCTGTAATAAAGCATATTATCAAAGCTGAGTTTTAGCTCGGAGGCAACTACCTTAACCTTAAGATCGTAAAACCTGCTTATTTCCTGCACTCTTACAAGATGATATTCATCTGAGATAATAAATATATTATCGAAATTTCCGTTTGGAACAAGTTCCTGTTTAACAAACTTAATTTGTTCATTTGTAGAGGTAGTCTTTTTTTCAATCAATATATCCGAAGAATCGACACCTTTTTTTAAAATATAATCAAATGCAACTTCAGCTTCGCTTAACTCACCAGGCGCATTGCTACCTGTTAATTGTATCTTGTTAATAATTCCTCTTTTATAAAGCTTAACAGCTTTGTCTATCCGTGATGCAAGTGTCGGGCTCGGTTGATTTTTTGACCATACTGCGGCGCCCAGAACAACCCCCATATTTTCCTCTTTTCCTTCTTTCCAATTCTCATAATAATTTTTCATTTTTACATCTATATAGAAATATGCAAACAAAAGTAATACAATAACAATTATTAATGAGTTAATAATTACCCTGATAAATATTAAATCCCTGGCAGTAAGCAGTCTTAACCATACAACCGATATAAACATAAACATAACAAACTGGTAAGTAGCAAATACAACTCCAACAATAAATTTATTTAATGTTTGTCCGAAAATATAAATATTATTTGTGGGAAACTTAATTAACGATGCAATTATGCATAGGGAAAGCAGTATAGATAAAGCTACGCTATATATCACAAGCGTAACAGGCTTCAGGTTGTTTTTCTTTCTAAAAAAATAGAACAAAATACCTACGATAAGAACTGATGTAAAAACAAGATTGAGAATATTCCCCGTGTTTAAGATTCTGAAATCGGAAAGAAGAAGGCTTTGGTTTTTATATTTTGTATAGTATAAAAGTAACAGGTGAATTATTAAAACAAATATTACCGAAGTAGCGACTACCCTTTTAGCCCCGGCAGACATAAATAACTATTGTTTTATATTTCAAAGAAAACATAATTAAGAACTCTATTCCCATATTCTAATGAAAACAAACGGCTTTATCACTAAAATCAAATTAAATAAAAAAGGTATTCCCTACAAGAAAAGACCAAAAAAATGAAACAAAGTAGCTATCTTATCCTGATTATCCGCTTTTTTACAAAATTAACTATCCCTTCTTTAGCTTGTCTTAAAGCTGCCGGAAGATCATCAAGAGTTGAATAGATAACAGGCACAATTACAAGAGTAAGAATTGTAGCAAAAGCAAGACCGAATATTACGGCTATTCCCATAGACTTCCAGAATTCCTGACTTTCGCCACCCTCAGCAAATGAGAAGGTGTAAATATCAAATCCAAAACCGAAAGACAATGGTATTAATCCAAGTATTGTTGTAATAGCAGTTAGTGTAACAGGGCGGAATCTTCTTAATCCTGCAGCAACCACAGCCTCTCTTCTAGAAAGACCTCTTCGTCTGAGTACATTGGTATAATCAATAAGAACTATATTATTATTAACAACAACACCAGCAAGGCTTATTACTCCAATACCGGTCATAACAATCCCGAACGGCATCTGAAACACAATTAAACCTATGAATACACCAACCAGGGAAATAATTACTGCACTTATTATAATGAGCGGCTGGCTTAACGAGTTAAATTGTATTACAAGTATTAAAAAGATTAATAAACAGGCTATTAAAAAAGCTTTGGAAAGGAATGCCGCTGCTTTTTCCTGTTCCTCATCCTGCCCTGTAAATTCTATCGAATACCCCTGTGGCAATTGAAAATTACTTAATTCAGCTTTAACATTTTCAAGAACTTCATTAGCATTATAACCTTCCTCAGTATTTGCAGAAACAGTTATAACTCTTTTAAGATCTTTTCTTCTGATTGCACCAGGACCAGTCGATTTATCCACACTTGCTATACTGATTAAAGGGACTGAAAGAGTTTTACCCTTGTCATTATTATAAATAATTCTCAGGTTATCCAAAGCATTTATATCGGTTCTCTGATCTTTTTTTAAGCGGACAGTAATATCATATTCTTCCTCATCAACTCTGTACTTAGATGCTTCTGCACCATTAATAGCCGTACGAACAGAATTGGCAATAAGACCTGTATTTAATCCATAAAGAGCAGCTTTTTCTCTGTCTATTTCAACCCGCAATTCAGGACGACCGGCATCAAAATCATCATTCAGATCAACGATCCCCGGAATGTTTTCAATTTCCTGCTTTATTTTATTTGCAAGCAGTCCTAATAAGTGGTAATCTACACCACTGATTTCGATATTAACCGGCAGACCTACGGGTGGACCACCCGATTCTTTAGCAATTGTAACCTCTGCTCCGGCAGTTTTTAATACTATATCCCTGATCTCATCAGTAGTAATGTGAGATGACTCTTCTCTATCGGCATAATCAATATACTGAATTGTAATTGTGCTTTTGTTCGGAGTCGATGAACCCGCATCGAAAGGATTATTAGATGAACCCACAACAACAAGAACATCTTTTATATTTGAGCTGTTATATTTTTTTAATCTTTCCTCAATACTTTGAGCAATTCTATTAGACATTTCGATATTAGTACCGCTTGGACTTTCTATTGTTACAAAAATTCTTGGGGGCTGGGCATCAGGAAAAAATTCAACGCCGTATCCAAACAATCCGTAAACTTCTGTAATAAAGAATAAGAAGAAGAAAGTGCCCCAGATAACTTTTAGTTTGTTATTTGTGAATAACAAAATTATTCCTATACCGACCGCTAATGAAACAATAAGAGATATACCTGAAGGAATAGCTGCCAACGCAGGTACAATTAATATGAAGAATCCCAGTATTGCTGCAACACCAAACCAGTTTCTGCGGTTAATTTTTTGACCTGGCTCTCTGTGAGTACCTAAAGCAAACTGTAAAAGCCTTTCATAATTATATAATACTTTAGGAAGCATTACATCAACGAAGAAATAAGTTACTTTATTGAAAGGATGAATAATCTTCTGAAACATCGTTTGCGGTTTATCATCAGGATGTTCTAATTTCATAAAGGCTGAAGCAATAACGGGATTTATAACAAGAGCAACAAATAAAGATGATGAGAGAGTGATAATACATACCAAAGGTATATACAGCATAAATTCCCCAACGATTCCGGGCCAGAATAACATCGGGAAGAAGGCGGCTACTGTTGTTAAAGTTGAAGTTGTAACAGGCCATGCCACTTCGGCAGTTCCTAGTTTTGCAGCTTTAATTAATGAATTGCCTTCCTCAAGGAATTTGTAAATGTTTTCAATTATAACTATTGCGTTATCTACAAGCATACCCAAAGCAAGTATTAAAGCATAAAGCACTACAAAGTTTAGCGTAACACCCAATGCCTGTAATACAAAGAAAGAAATAAGCATGCTTAATGGAATTGAAATTGCAACAAAGAGCGCATTCCTTACTCCGAGGAAAAAGAAGAGCACCATAACAACAAGTACAAGTCCTGAGAATATATTATTCTCAAGCTCTCTCACGGTATCCTTAATTTCCTTAGATTGATCAGCGGTTACATATAGCTTGAGATCTGCGGGTAATTCTTTTTTCTTCACATCAAGAATATTCTTTACTTTATCTGCAATCTCAATAATGTTTTTGCCGACACTTTTAGAAATACTAATTGAAACTGCTTCCTCTCCGTTTATCCTCGCATAGCTGTTTTTTTCTTTAAAGCCATAGCTTACTTCAGCAACATCTTTTACATAAACAGGTTTGCCTTCTTTCAATTTAATAATTATATCTTCAATTATATATGGCTTATCGAACTCGCCGGGAACACGAACGATAAAGCTCGATTTATTTACATCAATTGTACCGCCGGGAATAGTTTTGTTCTCATCATTGATCGAATTAATTATATCATCGAACCTGACATTATAATGTGCAAGCTTGTTTAGGTCCACATCAACTTTAACTTCTCGCTCCATTCCCCCGCTTATCTTCGCTTCAAGAACTCCATCTAACTTTTCAATCTCATCCTGAAGATCTTCTGCAATATCCTTAAGCTTAACAAGACCATACGGACCGGAAACATTCACAGTCATAATCGGGAATTCAGAGAAGTTTATTTCAATTATTTCAGGTTCTTCTGCGTCAGGTGGTAGTTCAGTCTTAGCCTTATCAACTTTCTCTCTTACTTTCTGTAATGCATCATCGATATTGTAACCGCTTTCAAACTCAACTCTTACTAAAGAATATCCTTCGAAAGAAGAAGATGTAATCTCCTTTACTTCACCTATAGTGTTTAATTCCTTTTCAAGCTTTTTAGTAACCAGACTTTCAACATCTTCCGGTGATACCCCAAAATAAGGAGTTGATACAATTACAAGTGGGATAGAAATATCGGGAGCAGCCTCTCTTGGTAAAGAAACGTACGCAGTAATACCAAGGATTGCTATAATTATAATAAGAATAAAAACGCTTGTCTTATTGTCTATAGAAACATCTGTTATTTTCATAATTTATCCTTTGGGTATGGGGTATAAGATGTAAAGATTTAACTATCCTTCATATTCTTAACAATTAAGTTTTCTTTTTTACAAAATTTATATATCCATTTAAAATAATCTTTGCTGATTCAATCAATTTTTCACCTTCATTTTTGATCTCGCTATGGATGTAACCAATATCATAACAACTTATAAGATGATCTTTGAGTTCAAATAATGAACCTCTCGAAATCCTGTAATACTGTATTCCTTCCTGGTAGTGAAATCGTCCGTACCCTTCTGAAATATTTGAGGTGATACTGATAGCTGCTTTTCTTATTTGAATATCCAAATTAAACTTTTCTTCTTTTGGTAAGAGGGGTAATATTTTTTGATAAAAAAAAAGTTTAACATCACGACATTTAATCCAAGCTTCTAATGAAGTGAAATCTCTATTTCCATTATAAAATTTATATGGTTCATTTACAGTTAAAGCATCATTTTCAGGATTTGAAGAAAGTGATTCCTTTTTATCATATATCATTTTTTATCTCTCAATAAAATTGACCAAAACACCTTCATACCATTATACCCCTATACCTTATACCTTCTATTCCAGTACTTTCACTTTTTCTCCATCAACAAGATTCTGAAAACCGACGAGAATAAGGTTTTCTCCTTCTTTCAGCCCTTCGGTTACGGCAGCTTTATTTTCATACCTGCTTTCAATCTTAACTACTCTCATTTTCGCAACTCCATTTTCTTCAACAAATACGATACTGCCAAGATCTGTTTTGCTCACAATATCTTCCGGTATTATGGCAATTTTATTAAATCTTTCTTTCTCGATTTTTACAACAGCATTAAGCTCCGGCTTAATTTTCTTGTTTCTGTTATTTATAATCACTTCAACAGGAAACGTCCTGTTATCAATATTAATTGATGAACCTACATAGGATACTTTTTCATCGAAGGTTTCACCTTCAAGATCATTAAAAATTATTTTGACTCCGTCACCGGGATTAACGACGTCTACATAATTTTCCGGCACGCCGGCTTCAACTTTTATTCTGTCAATATTTAATATAGAAATAATCGAAACTCCCGGTGCAGCAAACTCTCCTTCTTCAATATATTTCATATCAATGATCCCGGGAAAAGGAGCTTTTATAAAAGTCTTATCATACCTGCTTTTAATTAACTCATAATTTGCTTTGGCAGCGTCTCTCTGATATTTTGCTTCAAGATACTGAAGTTCACTTGTTACTTTTTCACTATAAACTTTTTCCTGTTTCTGAAAATTTACTTCAGCTAATTCATATTGTGCTTTAGTAGCATCAAGGTTTGCTTTCAAAACATCGTTCTCAATCGTTAATATTACATCCCCCTCTTTTACATACTCACCTTTATCTTTAACAAATTGTTTTATCCTGCCGCCTTCGTCTGAGGCTACATTAGCTCTTTGATATGCTTTTGCAACACCGATTAAAGTTATATAATTTACAAAAGGTTGAAGCTTTACCTTTTGAATTTCCACATATACAAACTGACCCGGTTCTTCTTTTTGCTTTTCATTACCACCTGTATCCGAACAGGAATAAAATAGGAAAACAAAAGTTACCAGTGTAAAAGAGATTACTACTTTATAAAATATATTTTTCATTTTAATTACCATTTAATTTTAAACTCACCTTGTGTTCGATAATTCTATTTCATTAGCTAAAAGCTGGTCTAACTGGGCATGAAGAATATAATAATCATAAATAGAATTGTAATAATTAACCTTTGCCCTCGTTAGAGAAACCATTGCATCTATTGTTTCTAACTGGGTACCTACTCCGCTTGAATACCTCTTCTGCGATATATCATAAGCCAATTCCGCTTCTTCTATAGTTGCTTTATAAGAATCCAATTTCTTTTTTGCTTCATCAATAGAAAGAAAAACATCTTTTAGATTATTCTTAAGAAGTTTCACTGTTTTATCATATTCTTCTTTTGCTTTGTAAAAATCTACTCTTGCCTGCTCTACTTTAGATGTTGTCTGGAAACCGTCAAATATTGGAATTTTGAGATTAAGTCCTACGTAAACCGAGTTTTTATAACGCCAGTTATTAAACGATCTCGGATCATTTTCCTGAGCCTGTGTTTGCCAGTTTCCGTTAAAATAAAGCTCGGGAAAATGCTTTGTAAACTGGTAAGAAATGGCATCATCCTGCAATTGCATTTGCAATCTGAGCTGAAGCAACGAATGATTTTTTTTCAACAATATTTGGTCTAATTCTTCCTCGCCGGACAGAGTAATTTCTTTAAGAGAAAGAGAATCGTTAATTACTAATTCGCTGGATAGATCAAGACCTGTTACAAACTTCAGCAGATTTTTTGCAAGCACCAAAGAGTTCTCGGAATGCTGTAATTCCGGAATTAAATTTTTTACCTGAACTTTGGCACGCACATAATCATACTCAGGAGCTATTCCCGCTTTATATAAAGATTCTGTATTTCTAAGATTATCTTCAGCCAGCTTTAAATTCAATTTTGCAAGTTCCAGGGCTTCATTTGCAAACAGCACAGAATAATATGCCTTCTTAACATTAATAATAACTTCAGAAGTTGTGGCATCTACAAATTTTTCCTGTATATCAGCATATGTTTCTGCAATTCTTACTGCAAGAAATACTGCACCAGTAAAAAGCGGCTGCTCAAGAGTAGCACCTACAGTCATAGTATTTTCTGTTCCCGAAGGAAATGACCCGCTAAAAAAAGGAGTCTCAATAGATATTTCTCCTCTTTTAATAGCTCTGTTGTAGTTAACGAAACCTGATATCTTAGGAAAAACTGAAGAACCCCATGCTTCTGTAACCTGCTCATCAGCTTTTAGTTTATCCAGTTTAACAATTTTCAAATCGTGATTGTATTCCAGAGCAAGTTCAATACTTTTTGTTAGATCTAATTGCAAAGTATCATTTGTTTCTTCCTGAGCAAATAAACTTTGTAAAGAAACCGATAACACAAATAGCAGAATGAATTTCACTGAATTTATACCTTCCTAATGTTATTTTATTAGCTGTTCTATTTTTTTATCATTTCAGAGTATCCGAAAATTTCAGCAGTAAACTTACTTAAATCTTAAATAGTGAAGAAAAAATATTCGGTGAAATAAGGTTATTAATAGGTAAACACTTACTTTCTTCCTGCATTAATATTTTTTATCATCTATTTAGATTTAATTCCATCGAATAATACACTAAGAATAAAATTGATTTCATCCTCAACATTAATTTCTGCCGGAGAGCAGAATAGAATATGATGCAGGTGCGGAAACACCAGGTGCTTATATAAAAGCATTACTTTTTCAGGATTAAAATTCCTTATTTCCTTTGCCTTTATTCCGGCTTCAACTCTTTTAACAAAAATTTTTCTGATTACTGAAAGTGATTGAAACAATTCTTCATAATTAACATTCCTATAATCCCTGTCTAAACGAGCCACCTCCCTGGCAAAAATCAAAAAGGCATTTTTATTTTTAACACAATAATTGAATAACTCACTTGTACATAACTCAACGAATTCAATAAATGTTTTTGAACTATTATCTGCTTCTTTAATAATTTTTTCCTGGTTTACAATTACATCATTGATTATCGCTCTATAAATTTCTTCCTTACCCTGGAAA
>MGZZ01000163.1:0-1730 GCA_001802795.1 Ignavibacteria bacterium GWC2_36_12
TTAGTAATTATTTTAGCATCATCTTTCGATATGCCGTTCAGCAAATTTAATTTCTGCCTGAGCCTTCCGTTAGCAGCCGCTTCAGGTTCATCCATCTTCAATGCTTTTATAGATATTCCTCTTTTAATAAATTTCGATTGAAGAATATCTATACTTGCTTTTCTGGAATAATCATCCCGCGTATTTATAATAATGTTTTTGTCTTTCTTGTTTAATTCTATTGTGGTATTGGAATCTTTAAGATCGTACCTTTGATGTATTTCTTTTATTGCCTGGTTAACGGCATTATCCGCTTCCTGCAAGTCAATTTCAGATACGATATCCATTGAATGATTTTGAGCCATTTGGATTAGCTATAATTTTTTAGATTCAAATGTTGAAATAAAAATAACTAAACTCCTGCTCAACCGAAAGGGATATTCGGTTCACACTTAATTTGTTGTTTCGCTTTTCTTTAAAATAGTAGTATTCAAATGAAAAAGTTCTTCAAAATACCTTTTGCTTTGAAGCGAAAGAAAACCAAGGCTAAGAAATTGCAGAGATACAATCAGAGAAATTCCTCCTACAAAAAAAGCATATGGCTTTCTCCTGAATATTTCAGCTACGGCAATTGAAAATCTTTCATCAAAATAATTTCCTGTGGTGGTTACTTCCGGATAAATTGCCAAAGTGTTTATAATCAACCATACTATTATGTAAAGAGCTAATATTAATAGTACAAGACCGATAAGCATGAAAAAAATATAGGGTCTTAGGATAAATCCCGACATTAAACCCGAAAGTATTCCTCTGGTAAAACGAATTTTGGATTTTCTTGCAGAAGGAGTTGCTTTTTTGTAACTCCAGTCAAGATGGGCAGGGATTTCAACAATTCGTCCTCGTAATAAAAGAGTTTTATAAATAATTTCAGGATTGATCTCAAAGTCCTGTGCCTTAAGACTAAGGTTTTTCAGAAACTTGCTGTTGTATGCCCTTACCATTCCGGTAAAGGTGTGAATTTTTTGGTGAGAGAGAAGTGAAAGGAATTTATTAACAACCCTGCTGAGCAAATCCCTGGTAAACGGAACATCGGTTACTTTTCCTTCCTTCATATATGGAGAAGCAATTACAACATCGGCGTTGGTTTCAACAATTGTGTCAAGCAATTTTCTTAAATGATCTGTTGAATAACTGAGATCAATATCCATAGTTACAATGTACTTCCCTTCGCAAACGTGGAAAGCTTTTCTTAACGAGTTTCCGAGAAAAAGGTTTGCCTTGTTGTGAAGTACCCTAATGTTTTCTTTTCCTTTTGCAAAATCATCTGCAATTTTCCCGGTTTCATCTTTACTGCCATCATTTATCAAGACAAGCTCCCAGGTGTAATTTTTGAGAGAATTCATGTAGTCGCAAATCCTGGAAATGTTTTCTTTAAGGATAGCAGCTTCGTTATATGCTGAAACTACGATCGACACAAGTGGTTTATTTAAATTATCCATCAGAGGTTTTCGTTATAGTGTTTTGATGATTTGAATTTCCAATCCCAGCCGAAATATTTAAATCTCCATTCAATACCTAATTTAATAAGTTCAAGGTTAGTTTTAAAAGTATCTGAGTTTGTTTTTATAACAGTTAGGTTCAACCTGGTAGTATCTGCAATTGTATTTACATCCGAAATTCTTATATCCTGTATTGATCCCGCAGGGAAGAGGTTTTCAAGATCGCTCTTATACGAATTGTCGTAGCCAAAT